>NZ_JANSHJ010000034.1:0-22248 GCF_047502615.1 Synechococcus sp. W60.3
TCGCTTCACCGCTGAGCAGTAATGCTCAGCAGTGTTCAGCGTAAATGTATCAGCTCGGTTGCTGCTGATCAAGGTTTTGCCATCAGCAGTAAACTAACCGGCTCCGACCGCCCCCCTCAATCCCCTCGTATACGGGGGGCAGGGGGGCCGGGGGGCAAGTCTTCCAAGGCAATAGGACTGTTGGTTGCCTGCGCCCTACAAACAATCGCTTTGGAGAGGCAGTGATTCACCCAAGCCTGAGAGCGTCTCTCCCTGCCAGACAGCCGCTGAGCGACCGAAGTACACGCGCCCTTGTCATTCGACTCTCCGCAAACACCGGAGCGCACCCTGCATTGCACAGTTTCTCGGATGCCACCCCGCCACTGTCCTCAACGACCTCAAGCGAGGGCAACAGCGTTGCTGCGATGGGCTTGCGGACGGCAAAGCACTTGGCGCTCCCCCAAAAGTTACCTCTGGGGTGAAGGCTTACCTTGTCACCCTGCCTGCCGAAAACTGCATCTAGGCAGCCACGCAACTGCAAGTGCATCTCTTCACACTCACCCGACACTTGAAGCAGCTCTACGGCGCCGCTGTTGAGGCCCAGATCCTGGGGCAGTTGCGCCAGCAGCTCGACTCGGCTGCTGCAAGGGAGGAGGCGGCTCTATGCCGAAGCTGTAGCCCACCTGGCGCACAGTGTGAATGAGGCGGGGTTGGTGCGGATCGCGCTCCAGTTTCTTGCGCAGGGAGAGGATGTGGGTATCGATGGTGCGGGGGTTGGCGGTGGAATCGGGCCAAGCCCGCTCCAGCAGCTCCTGCCGCGAGAGAGGATCTCCATCGGCCTGGATCAGCACCATCAGCAAGCTAAACTCCTGCGGGGTGAGGTCGATGCCTTGGCCGGCCAGGGTGACGCGCCGCTGCACCAGGTCGATTTTCAGATCCCCATACTGCAGGAAGGTGGGGGGAAGGCTGCGCCGCAGCCGACGGGTCAGGGCCTGAATGTGAGCATCCAGAAGGGGCAGACTAAGGGGCTTGGTGAGGTAGTCGTCTGCGCCTGCCTTCAGCCAAGCGATGATGTCGGCTTCCGCTTCCTGTTGGGAGAGGAGCAAGATCAACACATCGCAATGGCGATGCGCCCACCGGCATAGTTGGAGTCCGGCACGGCTGGACAGCTCCGCATCCAAAATTAAGAGGTGGACAGGCTGCTGTTGCAGCAGGGTTTTGGCTTGGCGAATGGTCTCCGCTTCCCAAACCCGGTGCCGTGCCTGTTGCAGATGCCAACCCAGCAAGCTGCGCAGATGAGGGTTGCCTTCTGCCAGCAAGATGTGCAAAGGTTGCATGGCTACTAGGTTGGATCCCGCCCTCATCATAGACAGCGGGCCACCTTCGGACAATGTTGTTCGCCCGCTACCGGTTGGACAGCCCTCTATCCAGACCATGGCCGATTCTCCATCCCCTATCTCCGAACGTAAGCAGGATCACCTGGACATTGTTTTGCGGCAGGACGTAAACGCCAGAGGGATCCGCACCGGATTTGAGCGGTTTTTCTTCGAGCACGTGGCGCTGCCGGAGCTGCTGCTGCCCGAGATCGATCTCAGTTGCCAGTTTCTGGGAAAACGCCTGCAGGCCCCTCTGCTGATTAGCAGCATGACCGGGGGGACAGACACTGCCCGGGAGCTAAACCTGTACCTGGCGGCTGCCGCTCAAGAGCTGGGCATTGCCATGGGGGTGGGATCCCAGCGGGCAGCTTTAGAACACCCGGAGCTGGCCCAGACTTACCAGGTGCGCCCAGTGGCTCCGGATATTCTGCTTTTGGCCAACCTGGGCGCTGTGCAGCTCAACTACGGCTATGGCCTGGAGCAGGCGCGACGGGCAGTGGAGATGATCGAGGCAGATGCGCTGATTTTGCACCTCAACCCGCTGCAGGAGGCGGTTCAGCCCCAGGGGGATCCCGACTGGCGCAACCTCTATCGCCGCATCGAGCAGTTGGTGAACCAGTTGCCGGTGCCGGTGCTGGTCAAGGAAGTGGGCAATGGCCTCAGCGCCCAAGTAGCTCGGCGGCTGGCCGAGTGTGGCGTGGCCGCCCTAGATGTGGCTGGGGCAGGGGGGACGAGCTGGAGCGAGGTGGAAGCCCATCGCCAGACCGATCCCCTCCAGAAACGCATTGCCCACAGCTTCCGGGACTGGGGGATCCCAACCGCCTTGGCCCTGCTGGAAATCCGCCGCTTCCTGCCCAACCTGCCCCTGGTGGCCAGCGGCGGCATCCGCACCGGCATCGATGCAGCCAAAGCCATCCGCTTAGGGGCCGATGTGGTCGGCATGGCCGCTCCCGCTCTCCACGCCGTCTCCCGAGGGCGGGCCCAGGCGGTGGTGGACAGCTTCCGAGCCGTGATCGAGGAGCTGAGGATCGCCGCTTTTTGCACCGGATCGGCCAACTTGGCGCAGCTACGGCAAGCGGCTTTGCGCTGGCAAGATACCTGGGATCCGCTGCCTCCTATCATGGAAAGGGGTTGAAATCAAATTCCCAACACCTGCCACAGGCTCACCTCCAACCCCAGGACGGCCGCCCCTGCCGCACTTGCTTGCAGCTCACAGGCTACGGCGTCGGGCCTCGGGGCGATAGTTCTCCGCAAGGAGACCCCCTCTTTCCCTGGCAAAAAAGTGCCTCTGGAAAGGCTTGGCAAAGGATATCTCCAGCCTCAGGCTTTGAAACGCCGTCTGCGAGGCCTGGGCGGTCTTGGGATCCCTTAGCTGGGGGCTGCCCCAGGAAGCCTTTAGGGAAAGTGCAACTGTCGGCTAATGCGCACCATAGGCCCCAGGCCCAATCGGGTCGGGTTGAGCGCCTGCATCTCAAACAGGGCCAGAATGTGGCGTACCTGCAGCTCTGGCCGGTTGGAATTTACCCCCATCGCCACCACCAGGCCACAATAGCCGCCCGTCTCGCGGCAACGCCGCTCCCAGCGCCTGCGAGCTTTGGCGTGCACGGGATCGTCCTCGGGAAACTCTGCAAACAGGTGCAGGTCGCGGTTGCCCGTTTGGACAATTTCCAAGTCGTAGCGGCTGCCGGCAAAGGGATCCACCCCTGTGTTAAAACAAACACCCTGGGGCCCCCCTTCGCCGCGCAGGTTTTCGATCAATTGCTTGGCCTTGGGGCGGGAGGTGCGCACGATCACCACCGGCAGCCCTTCACCCCTTGGCACCAGCTTACTCTGGGGGAGAGGATGCCATTGCCCTGTGCGGCGCAGCGCCTCTACGGTGGCCCAGGGCAGCACGCCCAGGCTAAGCTGCGCACCCTCAGGCACCAGATCATCTCGCAGCAGGGTTTGGGTGTGCTCTTCTTCGTCTCCTTCTAGCTCCAGAAGTTCTACAGCCAAGTCGGGCAAGGTGCGCACTTGCACCGAGAGGGTTTCCCCTGGGGCCTGGGGGTTGGGAATGCGATACCGCCCCTGACAGGGTTGGAAATCCTCTTCCAGCTTGCGGCGGTACTGCTTCAAAAAACGATGCAAGGCCTCCAAAGCCACCGCCACAGCCGCCGCCTCATCTTCCTGCAAAACAACGCGCAGGCCCTCGAGAGGGTGGATGGTGCCGAAGTTCGGCTCGATTTCTTCGGGATCCAGATCGGCCAAGTCCAGGTCTGATAGCTCGTTGAGTTCGGGATTGCGAGCTTGAAAGGTGAGATAGAGACAATCTTGCCTGAGGAAGGCTTCCTCCATCTCCTCGGAAGTCTCTGGTTGGCCCGCGTCCTGGCGAAACCGTTTGAGGGAGTGCAGCGAGCGATAAAAAAGAACCCCGTACTCCATCCCCAGCCGCCCCATGACCGAGACGTAGAGGGTTTCAATATCCCAGCGATTTAGCTCGATCGCCAAGATTTGGTGATCCTCTAGATAGTCCCAGGGGGCATCTTGCCAGAGGGTGAGGGCTTTGCCGGCCAGCAGCTTCGCGTAGTTCTCCGGCAGCGGCGGCGGGATCCCCTCACTGGCCTCTGCAAAGCTCTGCAGGATCTCGTCGATTAGCGGCAATTCCGGCTGGCATTCCACTTTGATGTCCAGCTCGTGCAAAATGCCGCGCAGGAAAAACTGCACCTCCCGATCCCGCACGACGACCTTTTGCGGACGAGCCGGCAAGGCAGCATTGGGCCGCTCCATAGCCATGATCAAGGTTCGCACCATCGGCTCCAAGCCGGAGCCAGCAGGCACCACCTCCATGGCCCGCACCACGCCCTGAACGCCATCCACCCATAAAATGCACTCCCCCTCAGCCAAGCCGGCGGAGATCTGGGATCCCAGGGCTAGCGAACCTGGTAGGCGGTGGCAATCCCCTTCCCATACCGAGGACACCTGGGGCAGCTTTTGCAATCGACGAACTGTAGCGGCTGGCAGACCCGACATAGACATCTAGAGCAAACAAAGGAACAAATTGGCAGATACCCTGCGCGGGGATCTGAGGGGGTGAGGATGAAGGATCCCCCTGAAGTCAATCTAACCAAACTGCCAGAGTCAAAGCTGAGTGACTGAGCCGCCTGCCAAGCTGATGGTCAGACTCGAACTGACGACCGCTCGATTACAAGTCGAGTGCTCTACCAACTGAGCTACATCAGCAATTTAGCTCTACCGATTCTAGCATTCTCTCTTGGGAAGTTGTCCCCCAGCCGCTGGCTTGCTTCGGGGGGCAAGAGGCGGGGGATGCTTTCTTGACCCAGAGGCCCACCCCCCTCCCAGAGGGAGAGGGGAAGGGAGCTTAGCCTCAACTTGGCAGGACGGCTACTGCTGCTCCGCTGCCGGTTGGGCAATGGGGGCCAAGTAGATCACCAAGGCTCCTGCGAGAAAGCCCAGGATGTTGCGCACCAGCGGGAGCCAATCCTGGGTGCGGGTGATCACCGGGCCGATGCCGAAGGCCCCAAACAAAATGAACCACAAGGGAGAGATAAGCAAAGCCCAACGCCAGTTAAACAGCTCCTCCGCGTGGCGGGGTTTGCCGGCAAACCCGAAGACGATCCCGCCCAAGATAGAGGTGAGCAGCGTCAGGATCCACTGCTCCTGCGGCAGTCCGGGCACCACACGGCAGCCCCCTTGGTGAAAACAGCGATCCAAAACGTCAACGGTTTCCAAAATGGCGCGCTGAGTGCCGTGCTCTCGCACGTAGAACTGGTTGCCGAAGCGAGATTGCAGCTCAATCCAAAAGGTACGCGGCAGGATCTCCCGCACCGCGTCTCCCACGTTAAAGGCCAGCAAGTTGCCTCCCCTGGGATCGGCCACCATCAAAACGCTGCGCTCGTTCAGGCCCCAGTACTCTTTCACTTGGCGGCCTGGGGTTTGGTCAAACTGGGTCAGCACCCGCAGCTTCCAGCCCGTTTCTTCCTCCAACCGGTTCAGATGCTCGGCCAGTTGTGCTTCCTGATTGCTGGTCAACTGATCCGCCAAATCCAAAACCGGCACCGGCGGCTGCGGCAACTCCATCTCCACCACTGGCAAAGCAGGCTGGGCCCAGAGCGGGGATCCCCCACCTAGCCAAATCCACAGCCCCAGGCAAAAGCTTGCCCCGACGCGCAGTATCCGTTGCCATCCGATGCTCATGCTGGTTCCTCTCTTGGCTGTGATGACGAGATACTGAGAACTGGTGTTAAGAAGTATTTCAAGTTCTTACAGATCCATCATGCATCGGGACAAATCGTTTGGCCAGAGGGATCCCTTTTTCTGGGTTTTCTGAGTGGCCCCCGAAAAAGTTGGCAACAGGAACAGGCTCGTGACGCAGCGTGCTGATTTTCTGGTCAATTGCCCATCCAGAGGGCATACTGGTGGCAACAATTTTGGATCCCGAGGGCGTGCATGATGAACTTCAGACGCTGGTTGGGTCTCTGCTGCGCTGGCCTGATGGCACTGCTGCTGACGGCCTGCGGCAAGGGATCCACCCCCTACGACAGCATCGTGGTCAACTTTGTCAACACGGCCACTCCCACTGAGATCGCTGCTCTTGCCAAAGCCTACAATTTGCCGCTGCGACCCAGCAGCAACAGCGCTTTTGCCCGCCAGGAGGCTATCTACCTGTTCGATGTGGATGCGGAACATCCAGGAGCCACACGGCGGCTCATCAAACGGCTCTCGCGGGAAGCCCTGGTCGAGTATGCCCACCCCAATTACCAATTTCAGGCGGCTTTTGTGCCCGACGATCCCCTCTATCCCCAGCAATGGAACCTGCGAGCCATCCGCATGCCGGAAGCCTGGGACATTTCCCAGGGAGAAGGGGTGACGGTAGCCGTGGTGGACACCGGGGTGACGCGGGTGCCGGATCTGGCCCAAACGCAATTTGTGCAGGGCTACGACTTCGTGGACGACGATGAGGATCCCACCGACCTCAACGGCCATGGCACTCATGTGGCCGGCACCATCGCCCAATCCACCAACAACACCCTAGGCGTGGCCGGGGTTGCCTTCAAGGCCAAGATCATGCCGGTGCGGGTGCTGGATGCCAATGGTTTTGGATCCCTGTCAGACGTGGTGGAAGGGATCCGCTATGCTGCCGACCACGGCGCCACGATCATCAACCTCAGCCTGGGTAGCCGCGCTTCGGCCCGACTGATGGAGGAGGCCGTAGCCTATGCCCACAGCAAAGGGGTGACGATCATCGCCGCCGCCGGCAACGAAAACTCAAGCCAGGTGAGCTACCCGGCCCGCTACCCGCATGTCATCGCCGTCTCGGCCACCGGGCCCGATGGCAGCAAAGCCCCCTACTCCAACTATGGGGTTGGGGTAGATATCGCCGCTCCCGGCGGGGCCAAGACTCCCGAGCATCCTGAGCACGGCATTCTGCAGCAGACCATCAACCGACGCAACCCCAACGAGCCGGTCTTTGCCTACTTCCAAGGCACCAGCATGGCCACTCCCCACGTGGCCGGCGTAGCAGCGCTGATCCAGGCTCAGGGCATCAAAGATCCGGACAAGGTGGAAGAGGTGCTGAAGATGTCGGCCACCCCGGTGCCCGGCGACAAGCAGAACTTCTACGGCGCCGGTCGTCTGGATGCTGCCAAGGCGCTGGCCAGGGCCACCGGTCAGCAAGAGGAGAACCCCCTGCTGCTGTGGCTGAAGGACTTCCTGCAATACCTGAACAACAACGGCTACCTCAACCCTCGCTTCTGGTTTGACGGCGGCCCGATTGCCCTGGTGCCCAAGCTGCTGATGGTGGTGGGCGGCTACATCATCCTGGTGCTGATCCGCTGGTGGCTGGCTCCCAAGCCCATGCTGGCAACGGCGCCCCTCCTGGGAGGGATCCTGCTGGGCAGCGCCGGCCTCTTCCCGCTGCAGGGCCTGGCCATTGTGGGTGCCCCTCGCTGGCCCTTCCAATTGGCGGGGAGCTCCCTGCCGGAGCTGGGCACGGCCTTAGCCCAGACCAATGCCTTGAACCCCTTGTTTGCCAGCGTGTTGATCCCAGGGCTGTTGATGGTGCTGCTCCTGGGACATCGGCGCTGGCGTTGGGCGGTTGTCGGCCTCTCCATCGGCATGGCCTCCCATCTGCTTCTAGCTGGATCCCTGTTCTATGAGGGGGTACTATGGCTTGGATCCTCTGCTTGGCTGGGGCGCTCCTTCTTGCTTCTCAATGGTTTGCTCTGCCTGGGCCTGGCCTATTTGGGGGCGCAAGCCATCCTGGATTCCCAGCCCAGCAGCACCGGTTTAGCGCTGAGGAAGTGATGCAAGAATACAGCGGTACCATCGAGTTCCTGGATATCGAAGGGGGGGTGTGGGTGCTGACGCTCCCTTCCGGCCAGCACTACGCCCTCTTCCGCGCCCCCAAAGAGCTCTTACAAGAGGGGTTGGAAGTCACCATCCAGGGACAGCTCAAAGAAGATATGGTGACGGTGGCTCAGGTGGGGCCGGTCTTGGAGGTGAAGAGCTTCCGGACGCAGCCCTAGCTAACCCGATAAACAGCCTGGGATCCCCGCCTGGGGATCCCGATTTTTTTAGAGAGCTTGCTGCGGCTGCAAGGCAGCACCCGCCTTGATTGAAAGCTTGACTAAAACTCGAACCGTTGCATCCCTGCCGTTACCGGATCGAAACCGGCGGGGAAGCAGGTGTTGTGGTTGTACTGGGCTCCGCTTAAATTGGCTCCCGCCAAACAGGCTCCCTCCAGGTCGGCATAGCGCAGATCGGCACAGCGCAAGTCGGCATTGGCCAGATTGCTGCCGCGCAGGTTGGCATAGCGCAGGTTGGCCCCATGCAAGTCAGACCCGCGCAGGTCGGCCCGGCGCAGATCGACCCCCCGCAAGAAGGCGTACTCCAGACAAGATTGGGGAAAGTGACGCTCTCCTTGCCGGTAACGGCTGAGCAGATCTGAGGCCCCCCGCAGCCCACATTGGGCAATGGTTTGAGTCATAATGCTTCTCCCAACTCAGACCCGATCCTTATATCTCCATCATCTCTACCCTTATTGGCCTGAATGGGTTTTGATCAAAGTTGCTTAACAAATAATTTTGGTTTTTTGGCAAGTTGTTCCCCCCAAGTCTTGCCTACAAGATCTATCCTCAGAGATAGCGGAAACTGCTTCAAACTTAGCTTTGCCAAGCAATATTTCTTAATTCTTTGTTGTGAAGGATGCTGAACAATTGGTCTTGTCTGCGGAGCCGCTCGCCCACTGCAAACTCTGCTAGGCATCTTGGTCCCAAGGGCTGGACATAATCAATCCAGCCGTCGCCTTCCCTTCTCTGCGGTTGGTCAAGCGCCCCATGGCTACAGCTTGCTAGGGCCCAGGGCCCGCTGTAAGCCACTTGCAGGAGTAGAGTCTAGTCGGCTCGAAACTGCGGAGCGAAGAAGTTCTTAATTTTTTTGTTCAAACTGTTCATCCTAGAGCACCATGCCGAAACGGAAGCGAATTGGGATCCTCACCAGCGGTGGCGATTGTGGCGGCCTCAACGCCGTCATCCGGGCGGTGGTGCGGCGGGCCCGCGACTATGACATGGAGGTTTACGGCATCAAAAACGCGACCGCAGGTCTGATGGCGCGACCGGTGGAAGCGGAGCTGCTGGACGTGAAGCGGGTTTCGGGCATTTTGCGCTATGGCGGCACCATTCTGGGTACGGTGAACAGGGGCAACCCCTTCGCCTATCCCATGCCCGATGGCAGCTTGGTGGATCGCTCGGCAGAGGTGATCACGGGTTACCACCGGCTGGGGTTGGATGCGCTCATTGGGGTGGGGGGAGATGGCAGCCTGGCCATTCTCCGGCAGCTAGCTTTGCAGGGGGATTGGAACTTTGTCGGGATCCCTAAGACCATCGACAACGATGTCGGCGCCACCGAGTATTCCGTGGGATTCAATACGGCTCTGAGCGTGGCGGTGCAGGCTCTGGATCAGCTCACCTACACGGCCATCAGCCACAGCCGCGTCATGGTCATGGAGGTGATGGGGCGGGATGCCGGTCACATTGCCCTCAGCGCTGGCATCGCCGGGGGGGCGCATGTGATCCTGATCCCGGAGATCCCCTACAAGCTGGAAAACGTCTGCAAAAGAATCCTCGACCGCAAAGAGCGGGGCAACAATTTCAGCATTGTGGTGGTGGCGGAGGCTGTTCGCACCGAGTCGGGAGAGCCGGTGACCTACACCAACAGCCTGGGGCAGTCTCTCTACGGCGGTATTGGCTATTACATCGGCAACGAGATCGCGCTGCGCACCGGCATCGAGACGCGGGTGATGGTTTTGGGCCATCTGCAGCGGGGAGGCACCCCTTCTCCTTTGGATCGTCTGCTGGGGGCAGCTTTTGGGGTGTCGGCTGTGGACTTGATCGCCCAGGGCAAGTACGACCGCATGGTGGCCTGGCAAAATCGGCGCGTGGTGGATGTGCCCCTGGCAGAGGCCATCGCCCAGTACCGGCGGGTGGAGGTGGATGGGGCTTTGATCGCCACGGCTATCGGGCTGAATACCTATGTGGGCGAGGTGGATCCGCAGCTTTTGCGCAGGTTTTCCCCCTGATCAAGCTCTGCCACCACCGATTCACCCCAGTCAGGAGTCGGGCTCTTGTGCGGTCGAAAGGGCCTTGCCCTCCCATCGGCCGACAGAGCGGCAGAAGGTTCTGGAAGAACAGCGGGATCCCATGGCCCGGCGAGCCGTCCCCAGCTATCGGGATGCGGGGTCTAGGTGCCGAGAACGGCCTGCAGAGCCCCCACATCGCAGTAGTACACCTGGTGCGGGTGGGTATATCCCTTGAGCTGAACCGCCTGCTGCGCAAAGCAGGTAGCTGCCTGTCCCAGTTGTTGCGCCAAGCAGGTATAGGTGTCGTGGCTGATGGCCAAGTCGGCGTTGAGGGTGCGGGTAACACTCTCGATGCGAAAGGCCAAATTGACCGTATCGCCCAGGGCGGTGTATTCCTGGCGGGTGTTGTTGCCCACCTGGCGCACAATGGCCGAGCCGGTGTTGACGCCCGCCCCCAGGCGCAGGGGAGAAGGCAGCGGAAACTCGCCGTTCAGTTGCTCGGTCATCTGAAACAGCTTCACCATGGCCCGCAAAACCGACTTCACGTCGAGCTCGATCCCCACTTGTTCAGCTTGTAAGGGATCCTCATTGGCCTGGGGCGCATGAAACCAGACGGCCATGATCGCGTCGCCGATGTACTTATCGACAGTGCCGCCGTACTGCTGAATGATATCTCCGCCGCGCCGGAACCAATCGCCCATCACCTGGGAGAGGAGGCGCTCGTCCAGTTGCTGGGTCAGTTGTCCGTAGCCGCGCACATCCACCACGGCCACCGAGATCAGCCAGCGGGTTTGCAAAACCAGGGTGTCCGACAGTTTGGCCGCAGGACTGGGTTCTGGGCTGGCCAGGGATCCGCTGTGGAACTCCAGCTGGGATTGTCCAAGGGTGAGGTGATCCCCATCCTGCAGCAGGGTGGGAATGCTGACGCGGCGATTGTTGACAAACGAGCCGTTGCGGCTGCCCAGATCGATGAGATAGATGCTGTTGTTGTCCAGGTATTGCAGCAGGGCATGTTGGCGGGAAACGCTGGGATCGGTCAGGACGATGGCGTTGTCTTCATCGCGGCCCAGCGTCCAAGCGGTCGCTCCGGCGAGAATGTACTTCCTCTGGCTGCCGTCCGGCTCTCTCAGGATCACATAGGGGGCGGTGGTGGCGGCAGGTTCGCCTGGGACGCTCATGGTAGAACGAGAGGTAGATGCGACCACACTCTAATACGATACTCCTCTTCTCCTCGGTTGAACTGCGGCTGGGCTGGGCTTGGCGGGGGGCTGGGCCTGCCAGTATCATTTTGTGTAGATACATTAAGGCCATATGGTGGATCCCTCCCATCCCATTCCTGCTGAGCAACAGCCGCTGCGGCAGTATGCAGAGCTGAGGGAGTCTTTTCCTTTTTCCTGGCCCGCTTTGGAGTGGATCCCCTATCTCAAGCGAATCTTCGCCGTTTGGGGGGTGGTCGTGCTGGCGGTTTCGCCGCTGGTCTGGGGCAGCTTTGCCGGGGATTGGGGCCACTTCGTCTCTGGGTCTGTGCTGGGGGCCAATGCCTTGCTCAGCCTGGTGTTGCTCCACCTCTACTTGGGATGGGCCTATGTGCGGCGGCGCTTGGTGCAGGCGCGGATCCCCTATGAAGAAAGTGGCTGGTACGATGGGGCGATCTACGCGAAATCGGACGAGGAGCTGGCGCAGCATCGGCTGATCGTCCACTATCAAATCGACCCTGTGTTGCAGCGCCTGCGACGTAGCTTGTGGGCTGTGGCCGGCCTGAGCGGGCTGATGGCTTTGCTTTGGCCCCTCTGGTAGAGATTGTCGGGCGGTGGTTAATCAGCTGTTGTTCGGGATCCCAAGCGGTGCACGTAACTTCTGACCTGGCTCAAACCTTGCGACCCACCGCCGTTGCCATCGGGAACTTCGATGGCTTGCACCTGGGCCATCAGAAAGTGCTGCAGCCCATTCGCGACTCCCTGCAGGGGGTGCGCACGGTTCTCACCTTTCATCCTCACCCCCAAGAAGTATTGACGGGGCGCAGGCAACTGTTGCTCACTCCCCCTGCCGAAAAGCTGGCTCTGCTGGCGCAGATGGGTTTTGAGCAGGTGGTGTTGCTCCCCTTCACTCCTGCCTTTGCCCGCCAGCCGCCCCAAGAGTTTATCCAAACAGTACTGGAACAGGGCTTGCGCGTTCGCCATCTCAGCGTCGGCTGGGATTTCTGCTTTGGCCACCGTCGCTCGGGCAATGCCCAAACTCTCCAGGCTTGGGGATCCGAGCGCTGCATTCCGGTGGAGGTGATCCCGGAGGCGCAACTGAAGGGGGAGCGGGTGAGCAGCTCTCGCATTCGCGCTGCCCTGGCTACGGGGGAGGTGGCGGCGGCAACGGAGCTCTTGGGCCGTCCCTACCGGCTGATCGGAGAGGTGGTGCCAGGGGATCGGCGAGGCCGAGAGCTGGGTTTTCCCACCGCCAATCTGCGCCTGCCGCCGGAGAAGTTTTTGCCCCGCGACGGGGTGTACAGCGTTTGGGTGAATGTGCCTGCTGAGGCGGCAGCCCTGCCTGGGGTGATGAACATTGGCCATCGGCCCACGTTTGCCGGGCTGCAGCACACCGTTGAGGTGCATCTGCTGGATTGGACAGGCGATCTCTACGGGCAAGAGGTGCAGGTGGCGCTGCAAGGCTTTATCCGCCCAGAGCGGCGGTTTCCCAGTGTGGCAGACTTAATCCAGCAGATCCGGCAGGATTGCCAAACGGCCCGCCAACAATTGGGCTTGGCCGAGCAAGTTGGCCTAGTCTAGAGGCCCTCCCCCTCGGCCCCTCTCCCAATCCCAAAAGGAGAGGGGGGCTAGGACGGGCCAAGCAGGGATCCCCACAACAAGGCTATCGCTTCCGACCATTCCACCGTAGCTCCGTAGGTGTCCCCTGTGTGCCCTCCCAACTGGCGGTAGAGCCAATAGCCCACGGCCAGGGCTCCCAGGGCGGATCCCAGCGTCCAAAGCAGCAAAGGCCGCCAAGCCAGGAGCCCGGCCCAGCCCACCCCCCCGCTGATGGCCAGCAACAGCAGCGTGCCCGGCCACAGGGATCCCGGCAGGGAAGTGGAGTCTTTGAGGAAGCGGGCGGATCCCTGGTCGCGCAGATAGGGGTATAGGACAATGGCGAGCAACTGGCCCCAGCGCCCCCAGGCCGGCACCAAGAGCAAGAGAGGCCAGACCTGCAGGCTGCTCAGGGCAGCAAATTTCAGCAGCAACACCAGCACCAAGGCGAGCACCCCATAGGCCCCGGTGTGGCTGTCCCTCATCACCTGCAGGCGGCGGGATAGCCCGTTGACGGCTGGCCGTTCCGCGTCGGCAAAGCTTTTGGGGACGTTGACCGCCAACCCATCGGCAGTGTCAGCCACCCCATCCAGGTGCAGCCCGCCGGTTAACAGCACCCACAGAGCCACGAGCAAAGCTGCTCGCACCGGCGGCGGGAAAATCTGCAGCAAAAGCGCCGCCAGGGTGAGGATCCCGCCCAACAGCAGGCCCACCGCCGGCAGCCAGGCGGCAATGCCCTCAAACTGTAGCCCGCCCGCCCGCCCCAAAGGCAAGGCAGTGTAGAAGGTCAGGGCTGCCCAGAAGCGCCGCAATTGTTCAGGACGCTCAAAACAACGTTGATCAGCTAAGAATCATCCCGAAGGGTTCGCTCCACCACAATGGTCAGCTTGGCCACCAGAGCCCCGATCGCTCCCACAGCCGCCAACACCGGGAACAGAGCCGCCCCCAACACCCCTGCCGCCACGCCTACGCCCAGAGGGATCTCGATCAGCGTCTGCCCTTCGGCATTTTTGATCAGAATGCGGCGAACATTGGCCTCCTCGATCAGCTCGCGAATTTTGGCCAACAGCTCGTCCCCGCTGATCTTAAACTCCTCCACGTGGTACTCCACCTGGGCCGGAGGTACATCCTTGGCCTCTATGTCGGCCTTCTCAGGAAAGTTGGGATCCGGCGTCTCATTGGGGTTCATGCTGAAGAGGCTCCACACGTCGGTTGGCAGCGGCAACTGAGTCCATCCTAAGACCGGATCCTAGCGGATGTACTCTTTCAACACACTGTTGCGATTGGGGTGGCGCAGCTTGCGCAGCGCCTTGGCCTCGATCTGCCGGATCCGCTCGCGGGTCACATTGAAGATCTGGCCGATCTCCTCCAGGGTTTTCATGCGGCCATCGTCTAGGCCGTAGCGCAGCTTCAACACATCCCGCTCGCGGGGGGTAAGAGTTTCCAGCACGCTTTCCAGATCCTCTCGGAGCAAAACCTTGGCCACCCGCTCCTCGGGGGTTTCCCCTTCCGACTCGATGAAGTCGCCCAGCCGCGAATCCTCTTCTTTACCGATGGGAGTCTCCAGAGAGATGGGAAGCTGAGCCGACTTGGCGATGAAGCGCAACTTCTCGATGGTAATCTCCATGCGGGTGGCGATCTCCTCTTCGGTCGGCCTGCGGCCCAGCTCCTGAGAAAGCTGCTTGGTGACCTTCTTGATGCGGGAGATGGTCTCGTAAAGGTGAACCGGCAGGCGAATGGTGCGCGATTGGTCGGCAATGGCGCGGGTGATGGCCTGGCGAATCCACCAAGTGGCATAGGTGGAAAACTTGTAGCCCTTCTCGTGGTCAAACTTTTCCGCTGCCCGGATCAGACCTAGGGATCCCTCTTGGATGAGATCCTGAAACGACAGGCCCCGGTTCATGTATTTCTTGGCAATGGAGACCACCAGCCGCAGATTGGACTGCACCATCTTTTCTTTGGCCCGTCGCCCCCGATGCAAGCGCCGCCGGAATTCGGGCAGGGACATCTTCACTTCTTCTGCCCACAGCGTCTCCGGTACCTCCTCTGGGTCGGACCAGAGGCCCATACGCTGGAAAACGGCCTCGCGAGCCCGCTCTAGCTCCAGCAGGTCGGCAATTTTGCGGGCTAGCTCAATTTCTTCATCTGCCCGCAACAGGCGGATACGCCCGATTTCCTGCAAATAGACGCGGATGGAGTCATCGGTGTAGGGTTTTTTCTTGCTGGCCGCTTTGCGCTTGGAACGGCCCTTGGCAGCGGCGGCAGCAGCATCGGCATCCTCCTCGAGGGACTCTTCGTCGTCCTCATCATCCTCATCAAAAGCATCAGTGTCACTGGCATCCAGTTCCGTCTCGAGGGGATCCACCTCATTGTCCGCATCCAGAGGGATGGAGGATGAACTTTCCAGATCCGGTTCGAGAAGAGCCGTATGACCAGACTGCACCAATTCCTTTGCTTGAGCCATGCTGAGTTCCTCGTAACTTTAATCACAGACAACTGGAGGAGACTAAGGGGTTCTAGGCCCTGAAATGAGGGAAGCAGGTTCCAACTTTGCTGCGGCCCCTGACGCCAGATGGAGGGAGTCAAGTTCCGCAGACCCAAACCCCACTTGCGCCGGGCAAGCTCGCCCGCTTCTAGGCAACCGATCGCTCAGGCCAATCTCGAAGCAGATATCGCTCATAGGGTTTAACCGAACTGGCGCAAAACCCGTTTTGATGGGTAAAACCTCCTGAGATCTCGAAAGGCAAGTCTTTGGCTTTGCCTATCCCCTGGCACAATCCAGGCCACTTACTGAGAGGGCAGGATATTCAGCACCTCAATCACCCCAACCTATAAGGAGAAGAGCGCATTGCAGCCGCCAGCAAGCGACCTTGAGGAAGATCCCTGCAGGCAACTGTAGCCGTTCACACCAAAATGTCTTCCCTAAATTAGCCCGCCCTTGGGGAAACAGCAACGGGGCAGACGAAGAAAATCTTAACTTCACCCCACCCCGTCCCGGCTCTGAGATCCTGGTCTAGGGGATCCCTGGGTTGGCCTAGTCCGGGGAAGTGGCTCAATGCTACCTTAAATCAGACTACCTTAAAAGGAAAGGATCCCTGCCAGCGCCGCACCGCCTATGACCCATCCCTTCCTGCAGCATCTCCAGGAACGTGTGATCGTCTTCGACGGGGCAATGGGATCCTCTCTGCAAGCCCAGAACCTGACGGCAGCGGATTTTAGCGGGCCGGAGCTAGAAGGCTGCAACGAGATCCTGGTGCTGAGCAAGCCGGAGGCGGTGGAGCGGGTACACCGGGGCTTTCTGGAGGTGGGGGCCGATGTCATCGAGACCGATACTTTTGGCGCCACCTCGATCGTCTTGGCCGAGTACGGGATCGCGGAAAAAGCCTACGAGCTGAACGTGGCGGCAGCGCGCCTGGCCAAGCGGCTGGCGGCGGAGTTTTCGACGCCGGAAAAGCCTCGCTTTGTGGCCGGCTCCATCGGCCCCACCACCAAGCTGCCCACCCTAGGGCACATCGGTTTTGACGAGATGCGGGCCAGCTACGCCGAGCAGGTGCGGGGCCTGATCGACGGGGGGGTGGATCTCCTCATCATCGAGACCTGTCAAGATATCCTGCAGACCAAGGCGGCGCTGGTGGCCGTGCAGCAGGAGTTTGCCCGGCGCGGGATCCGCCTGCCGCTGGTGGTGTCTCTGACCTTTGAGGTGCAGGGGACGATGCTGGTGGGCACGGAGATCGGGGCGGCGCTGGCCATCCTGGAGCCCTACCCCATCGATGTGCTGGGCCTCAACTGCGCCACCGGGCCGGACAAGATGGCTGAGCACATCCGCTACCTCTCCCGCCATTCTCCCTTTCCCATCTCCTGCATCCCCAACGCCGGCCTGCCGGAAAACATCGGCGGCAAGGCCCACTACAAGCTCACGCCGGAGCAGTTGCGCTTCCACCTGGAGCACTTTGTGCGGGATCTGGGGGTGGCGGTGGTGGGGGGCTGCTGCGGCACCCGCCCGGATCACATCGCCGCTTTGGTGGAGGCTGTGCGGGGGCTGCGGCCCAAACGCCGCTCCGTCGAGCGCATCCAGGCTGCCGCTTCCATCTATGCCCCTCAGCCCTACCTGCAGGAGAACTCTTTTTTGATCATCGGCGAGCGGCTCAACGCCAGCGGCTCCAAGAAGATGCGGGAGCTGCTGAATGCCGAAGATTGGGACGGCCTGGTGGCCCTGGCGCGGGAGCAGGTGCGGGAGGGATCCCACATCTTGGATGTCAACGTGGACTATGTGGGCCGGGACGGGGTGCGGGATATGCGGGAGCTGGTCTCGCGGCTGGTGACCCAGATACCCATTCCCCTGATGCTGGATTCCACCGACTGGCAGAAGATGGAGGCCGGCCTCAAGGTGGCCGGGGGCAAGTGCCTGCTCAACTCCACCAACTACGAGGATGGGGAAGAGCGCTTCTTCAAGGTGCTGGAGCTGGCCAAGACCTACGGCGCGGGGGTGGTCATCGGCACCATCGACGAGGAGGGCATGGCCCGCACCGCCGAGAAGAAGTTCCAGATTGCCGAGCGGGCCTATCGCCAGGCCGTTGAGTACGGGATCCCGCCCTACGAGATTTTCTTTGACCCGCTGGCTTTGCCCATCTCCACCGGCATCGAGGAAGACCGGGCCAACGGGGCGGCTACCCTGGAGGCCATCCGCCGCATCCGCCAGGCTTTTCCTGAGGCCCACATTCTCTTGGGCATCTCCAACATCTCCTTTGGGCTCTCGCCGGCAGCCCGCGTGGTCTTGAACTCGGTGTTTTTGCACGAGTGCCGCCAGGCCGGCCTGGATGCCGCCATCGTCAGCGCCGCCAAGATCCTGCCCCTGAGCAAGATCCCGGAAGAACAGCAGCAGGTGTGCCGGGATCTGATCTGGGATCGGCGCCAGTTCAACGCTGAGGGCATCTGCACCTACGATCCCCTGGCGCGGCTGACGGAGCTGTTTGCGGGGGTTTCCGGGCAGGAGCTGCGGGCGACCGGATCCCTGGCCAAACTGCCCTTGGAGGAGCGGCTGCGGCGGCACATCATCGACGGCGAGCGCATCGGCCTGGAGGAGACCCTGGCAGAGGCGCTGCAGAAATACCCCCCCCTGGAGATCATCAACACCTTTTTGCTAGACGGCATGAAGGAGGTGGGGGAGCTTTTTGGCGCTGGCAAAATGCAACTGCCCTTTGTGCTGCAGTCGGCAGAAACCATGAAGGCGGCGGTGAAATACCTGGAGCCCTTCATGGAAAAAGTAGGCGGGGAGGTGTGCAAAGGCACCTTCTTGATCGCCACCGTCAAGGGGGATGTCCACGACATCGGCAAAAACCTGGTGGACATCATCCTCACCAACAACGGCTACAAGGTCATCAATTTGGGCATCAAGCAGCCGGTGGAAAACATCATCGAGGCCTACGAAAAGTACAAGCCCGACTGCATTGCCATGAGCGGCCTGTTGGTGAAATCCACCGCCTTTATGAAAGAGAATCTGGAGGTGTTTAACGAGCGGGGCATTACCGTGCCGGTGATCTTGGGAGGGGCGGCCCTCACCCGCCGCTTTGTGGAAGAAGACTGCCGCCAGACCTACAAGGGCCAAGTCATCTACGGCCGCGACGCCTTTGCCGACCTGCACTTTATGGATCGGCTGATGCAGGCCAAGGCGGCCGGGCGCTGGGATGACCGGCTGGGTTTTCTGGATAACTTCGAGCTGGGATCCCGCTCTGACAACCGCCAGAGGAGAGCTGCGGCAGCCGTGGAGGAAAGGGATCCCACCTTGCCGGCTCCAGAGGTGACCGTGGGCGCCGCTCCTGCCCCTGCTGTCTCGGCTGGCGACGGCGGGGCAGACACCCGTCGTTCCGAGGCGGTTACCCTCGATACCGAGCGGCCCATCCCCCCCTTCTGGGGATCCCAAGTTCTCGAGCCGGATCAGATCCCCTGGCCGGAGGTCTTCTTCTACATCGACAAGCAGGCCCTGGTGGCCGGCCAGTGGCAGATCCGCAAGCCGCGCGACCAGTCGGCGGAGGAGTTTGCCCAGTTTCTCGCCACCCAGGTGGAGCCGGTGATCGAGCGCTGGAAGGAGCGGATTGTTACCGAGGACTTGCTGCGCCCGCAGGTGGTTTATGGCTACTTCCCGGCGCAGGCGGAAGGGAATACGGTGATCCTCTTCGACCCGGCCAGCTTCCCCGAGCTGTTTGCTCTAGAGCCCGGCTCCACCACCTATTTGCAATTGCCCACCGTCGATCGCCCTCGGCTTTCTCCCCAGGTGCGGGAGCTGGCCCGCTTCACCTTCCCCCGCCAGAAGAGCGGCCAGCGCCTCTGCATTGCCGACTTCTTCGCCGACCGCTCCACCGGCCTGGTGGACGTCTTCCCCATGCAGGCAGTTACAGTGGGGCCAGAGGCCACGGCCTACGCCCAGCACCTCTTTGCCGAGGGCCAGTACACCGACTATCTCTATTTCCACGGCCTGGCCGTCACCCTGGCAGAGGCCTTGGCGGAGTGGTGCCATGCCCGCATCCGGCGGGAGCTGGGCTTTGGCGGCGAGGACAGCCCCGACATCCGCCAGATCCTGCACCAGGGCTACCGCGGCTCCCGCTACAGCTTCGGCTATCCCGCCTGCCCCAACATCGCCGATCAGCGAGTTTTGTTGGAGCTGCTCCAGACGGAGCGCATCGGCCTGAGGATGGACGAAAGCGACCAGTTGGATCCTGAGCAGTCCACCACCGCCATCGTCGCCTACCACCCGGCGGCCCGCTATTTCAATACTTGATCCCTCACCCCCGGCCCCTCTCCCTAGAGGAGCGGCTGAGCAGGGGAAAGCCCATCACGGCAACCAAGGTTATCGCGACGATCACGGTGGAGAGGGCGTTGATCTCCGGCGTCACCCCTCGCCGCGCCGTGCTGTAGATCAAAATGGGCAGGGTCTGGCTTTCGGGCCCGCTGGTGAAAAAGGAGATCACAAAATCGTCGATGGAGAGGGTAAAGGCCAGCAGCGCCGCGGCCAGGATCCCTGGCATGGCCAGCGGCAGTGTGACGTAGCGCAGCTTCTGCCAGGTGTTGGCGTAGAGGTCGTAGGCGGCTTCCTCCAAAGCCGGATCCAAAAGCTGCAGGCGGCTGCGCACCACGATGGCCACAAAGGCAATCTGAAAGGTGATGTGGGCAATCACCATCGTCCCCAGGCCCAGCTCAAACCAGCCGGTGTAGGCGCGCACCAACTGGTAAAACAACAGCAGGGTAATGGCCATCACAATGTCGGGGACGACCACCGGCAACAGCAGCAGTCCCTGCACAGCCTTCTGGCCGGGGAAGCGGTAGCGGTACAGCCCATAGCCCAAAAGGGATCCCAGCAGCGTGCTCACCAGGGTGCTGACTCCAGCCAAGACAAGGGTATTTTGCGTGGCCTGCCAGATCGCAGCATTGCGAAAGAGAGCCCAGTACCAATCGAAGGTAAAGCCTGTCCACACCAACCCGAAGCGGGCGCGGTTAAAGGAATAGACAGCAATGAGCAAAATCGGCAGGTAGAGAAAGCCATAGATGGCATAGCTCACTCCCCGCAGCCAGATGGGTATCTTCGCCACTCCCCTTCCTGCCCTCCCAGGGATCTGCCGGAAAAAGCGGCCGCGCTGCCAGCCTACCTCCCTCCAAGTCTATAGCTCGCTGCCTATGGCAAGATGTAGCAAAACTGTATGCTGCCTGCCGCTCCCCTCTCCCTTTGGCGGGGGGGGCCGAGGCAGCCGAAATGCCGAGGGGGTTCTCTGTCTGCCTGCCTAAGAAGCTCGGCATGAGGGCGGTTTCTTAGTCTAAATCCGGGAAAGCCACCTTGCCTAAAGGGAGGAGTCGGCGTCCCTTAGTCCAGCTTTGGGCTCAAGCTCTCCAGAAACTCTCGAATCAAGGGCAGCACCTGCTCCGCATGCAGGGCGGGGATGGCGTGTCCAGCACCGGGCAGGATCTTGAGCTGGGCTCCAGGGATCCCCTCCGCATAGGCTTGGCAATGCCAGAGGGGAATGGTGTCGTCCCGCTCAGCGGCAACTACTAGGGTGGGAACCTGAATGGCATGAAGCTGACGTTCGACCGTATCGACGGTAGCTTGGGGGCGCAGGCGCTGGCGGAGAAATTGGCGGGCCACCGGCTGTTGGCGCAGGGATCCCCGCAGCCACAGCAGCCAAGCCAGTCGCTCCTCCCAACGTCCCCAACGGGCCAGGGGGATGGCGGCTCGCAGCAGCCTATCAACCCACGCGCCCTCCCGGAGCAAAAGCCGCATGTGCCGGTAGCGTTTGACAAAGCTGTCGTCGCGGATCCCGGCAGGCGCCAGTAAGACCAACCCCCGCAGGGGGTAACGAATGGCGTAGGCCGCCGCCACCCAGCCGCCAAAAGAGTGGCCCACCAACACCGGCTCAGGCAGGCGCAGCGCCTCGACAAACCCGCGCACAAACTCTACCTCCACGGCGATGTCGTAGCGCAGAGCCGGTTGGCTGGACTGACCAAACCCCAGCAAATCCAGGGCGATGCAGCGGTATCGGTCGCCCAACCCTTGCATCAGCGGCCACCAATTGGCGTGAGTGGCCATGAAGCCGTGCAAAAACAGCAGCGGCATCTCGCCTTGCCCCAGCTCCCGATAGGCGGCCCAGCAGGACTCTGCTCCCGCCAGATTTAATCCCTCCAACTGCACCCTGTGCAGCGGGATCTCTTGAATGCGGGCCCTCAACTCCGCCAGACGCTGCGCCAAGGGCAGTCGTTCCAGTAGCTCTTGCTCCCTCATCAGCTCCCTAGTCGACGAATACAGCTTTTTCCACTTCTAAGGGATCCCCTCCGCTCTCTCCGAGCTGGTCGGAAAAAGCTGCCATTCAAGCGAGCAACTGTAAGTGGGGAGGGGGAGTTTTCAGCCAGTCTTGGCAGCTCAGCAGCCCCTCGCGAAAGCGGGTGGCCGCCTGCGATTGATAGCGCTCCGGGTTAAACGCCAGCCAAAGGGTGCGCCGTATCTGCAGCCCTTCCACCGCCAGCTTTTTCAGCCGCCCTTGCTCCAAGTCGGAGCCCACCGCCACCATCGACAAAAAAGCCACCCCCAAGCCAGCCTGGACGGCATTCTTGATTGCCTCAATCGAGCTGAGTTCCAGCCGTACATTTAGCTGGCCCGGGTTGATGCCGTGGCGATTCAGCACCCGGTCGATGGTCTGCCGCGTGGAAGACTGGGGATCCAGGGTAATGAAGGGCAAAGTCAACAGATCCACAAGGGCGGGAGCATCGAGGGCACAGCTGGGGGCGCCGACCAACACGTATTCGTCTTCCGCCAGAGCAATCACCTTCAAATGCCGCTGTAAGTCAAAGGGGATCTCCCCGCCGACAATGGCCAGATCCAGCCGACCCTCCACCAGCTTCTGGGCAATTCGCCGTGTGGATTGCACCAAGAGCTGCACCGAAATCTGGGGATAGCTGCGGTGATACTGCGCGATCAAAGAGGGCATGACGTAGGTGCCCACCGTTTGGCTGGCCCCCAAAACCAAGTGCCCCCCTCCCATCTCTT
>NZ_JANSHJ010000005.1:0-31630 GCF_047502615.1 Synechococcus sp. W60.3
GCATGGATCCAGCCCTTCTGTTCCCATCGCCTCAAGGTGTGGAGACACACCCCAAGATAATCCGCCGCTTCTCTCGGTTTTACATATCTAGCTATACCAAGCAGCTATACTGAACATACTGTACATTATTTTCAAGTCATGCTCTCGATGAGCCTCCTGGCCCGCTCCTTGGACTATGCTCAAAGCAACAGCGACCTGCTACTTCAAGCTTTCCTCCAACACCTGCAACTGGTGGCGGTGCCGCTGGGGATCGCGTTGCTGGTGGGTCTGCCGCTGGGTTTTAGCAGCTCCCGCTCGCAGGTGGTTTCTCTGGTGGTGATCAATGCTTTTAGCAGCTTGCGGGTGATCCCCAGCTTGGCGATTTTGTTTTTGGCCATTCCCTACTTTGGCCTTGGCTTCCGCTCGGCGGCCATTGCCCTGACGATCTTGGCCTTGCCCCCCATTTTAATCAGCACCGACGTGGCCTTCCGCAGCCTGGATCCGGCCCTACGCGAAGCCGCCTTGGGCATGGGCATGACCCCTGCCCAGGTGCTGCGCTATGTGGAGATCCCTTTGGCGTTGCCGGTAATCTTGGCCGGCGTTAAAACTGCTACTATCGAGGTGGTTGCCAGCGCCACGTTGGCGGCCTTTATCGGGGCGGGCGGGCTGGGCAGCTTTATCACGCTGGGGTTTGCCCTCTACGACACCGCCATCCTGCTGGTGGGGGCGATCCCGGTGGCGCTGTTGGCCATGGGTGCCGAAGTTGTCCTCGGCGCTGTGCAGCGAGCGCTAGAACCTCCTCAAGCCTAGGGATCCCATGCTATTTTCCTCGATTGCTTCCCGGATGCGCTTGCCCTCCCTGGCTTCTCGGTCGATCCCTTTGCAGGTGGCGCTGCTGTTGCCGCTGCTGTTGGCGGTGGCCGGGGGGGCGGGCGGGGTGAGCTACCTCTCCTGGCGAGCCGGGCGGCAGATGGCGCTGCAGTTGGCCGAGCACCTGAAGCGTGAGGTTAACCACCGAGCCGAGGAGAACCTACACCGGTATCTGCAGGCCCCCCTGCAGGTCAATGCCCTCACTGAGGGAGCGGTGCGCTGGGGGCTGTTGCCCAATCTGGCCGCTCCTCAGCCTCCCGATCTGGAAGTCTTGGAAGCGTATTTTGCCCGCCAGTTGCAGCAGTTTCCCGAGCTGAGCTATGTCGGCTTTGTCTCTGAGCAGGGGGGGTTTATCACGGCCCGCCGCCACGCCGATGGCTCGATCTGGACTTACCACACGCCGGGCCTGAAGCCGGGATCCGTCCAAGGCCGCCAACGGGATCCGGAAAGCGGGGATCCCACCGGCTTGACGCGGCAATTGGGCTTTGTGGATCTGCAGCGGCTGTCTTGGTTTCCCGCAGTCCTGCAACAGGAAGGGGCCCGCCGTACCTGGGTGGTGAGCAACTTTTTTGTCGAGTCTCCCCATCAAAGGCCGGAGCGGCTGGTCCTGACGGCGCTGCCCTTGGCGGATGGGGAGGGCGGGGTTTACGGCAGCCTGGTGGCTGCTCTCTCGGCTCAGCAACTGCAGGCTTTTCTGGAAGATCTGCAGGTCAGCTTGGGGTATCCGGGGGTGAGCTGGTTGCTGGATGGGGAGGGCCAGGTGGTGGCCGGCACGGAGGAGCTCTCCCCCCACCCGCTGCTGCTGGCTGTGCAAGAGCAGGTGGGATCCTGGGAGGTGGCGGCCTCACAAGGGCTGCTGCGTCTTGAGGTGGACGGGATCCGTTATCTGGCACAGGTGACGGCCATTCAGGATGAAGGGGGGCTGAGTTTCTATTTCGTACAGGGGATCCCGGAGGAGATCCTTCTCGCCCCTGTCTATCGCAGCACTCAGCAGGCGGCCCTCTTGGGCGGGGGGCTGCTGCTGGGCTTTCTGGGAGCTGGGATCCTCCTGGACAAAGCCCTCTCTCGCCCGCTGCGCCGCCTGACCCAAATAGCGGAGCAATTTGTGCAAACTGGGATCCCAGCCTTGGCCTCTATGGATCCCGGCCCCATCCAAGAGGTGCAGACCCTGGCCAAGGCTTGGCAACAGGCGGCGGCCAGCCAACAGGCGCTGTTGGATCGCCTCTGGCAACAGCAGCAGCAGTACCGCGCTGTGGTGGAGCAGCAGACGGAGCTGATCTGCCGCTTTCGGCCCGATACTTCCATAACCTATGCCAACCCGGCCTACCTGCGCTTCTTTGGCCGCTCAGCAGAAGAAACGATAGGCAGGCGCTGGAGGGATTCTCTGCCGCCGGAAGAAGGGGAGGCGGTACTGCAGGCGCTGGCCGTCCTCACGCCTGAGCACCCCTTCCACCGCAGCGAGCGGGAGTACCCTGGCGAAGACGGACAATCCCGCTGGGTGAGCTGGGTGGATCAGGGCATTTTCGACAGCCAAGGCCAATTGGTGGAGATCCTGGCGGTGGGGCGGGAGATCACCGAGCAAAAGCGGGCCCAACAGCAGCTAGAAGCCCTTAACCGCGAGCTAGAAGTCCAGGTGGCGCTGCGCACCGCCCAGTTGGAGCAGGCTTTGCGCTTTGAGGCAGTGCTGCGCTCCCTCAGCGGCCAGATGATGGCCAGCCTCAACGAGGGAGAGATCTTGGAAGAGGTGGTCAAGAGCCTAGCCGAGGCTCTCAACCTGACTGGCTGTCATATTCTCTTGACCAGCGCCGATGGATCCTCTTGGATCCGGGCTTGCTCTTTTCCAGAGAAGGCGGATCCCGCCTCCCTTAACGACCCTGAGCTTGGGCACCTGCTGCACTCCCATGCCTTGCCCTGGGAAGTCCACTGGTGTTCTCAAAGAGGCGGGCGCTGGGTACACCTCTTGGCTTGCTCCCTTCGAAACCACCAAGAGCGGCTGGGGCTCTTGCTGTTGGAGCGGCAGCAGGAGTTTTCCGAAGCCGAGAGACAACTGGCCTATCAGGTGGTCAACCTGTGCGCCCTGGCCCTGCGCCAGGCCCGTCTGTACGAGGAGACCCGGGCCCAAGTGAAGGAATTGGAGCGGCTCAACCTGCTCAAGGACGATTTTTTGAGTACCGTCTCCCACGAGCTGCGCACCCCCATGGCCAATGTGCGCATGGCCCTGCAGATGCTGCAAATAGCCTGCGATAACCCTAAGAAACAGCAGCACTATTTCGCTATCGCTCTCAAAGAATGCAACCGACAAATTGATCTCATCAACGACCTGCTGGACATGCAGCGACTGGCAGCCGAGAAGTATCTGCTCCAGCCGGAAGAGATCTTCCTGCCGCACTATTTGCGGGATCTGGTGGCGGCAGCCCAGCCTCTAGCCCAGGGCAAAAAGCAGAACTTGCAACTGCGCCTAGAAGAGGGGATCCCCCCCCTTAAGGCAGATCCCAAGGCTCTGGGCCGCATCCTGCGCGAGCTGCTGCACAACGCTGTCAAGTACACCGCCCCTGAGGGATCCATCCGTCTGCAGGTAACTCCAGAAGGAGAAGGGATCCTCTTTGTCTGTAGCAACAGCAGCGAGATCCCAGAGGCGGAGCTGCCCCGCATCTTTGAAAAGTTCTATCGGATCCCGCAGTCGGATCGCTGGAAGCACGGCGGCACCGGCCTGGGGCTGTCCCTGGTCAAGCAACTGGTGGAGCACATGGGGGGCCGGATCTCCGTCAGCAGCCTGGAAGGATGGACCCATTTCCGCGTTTGGCTCCCTTCTGCCCCGCCGGCAGCAACTGCAAAAAGCCTTGAACCTGCGGGCGCCGCCTAGGAACGGCCAAAGGCCGGCTCAGGGGAAGGCAAGCTGGAAGCGCGCAAGAAGGATCCCCGCAGCTGACCGCAAGCAGCGTTGCCATCTAGGCCACGGGTCTGGCGCACGCTGGCCTGGACGTGGTGTTCCTCTAGCAGGCGGACAAACTCCGCCACCCGCGCCGGGTGAGGGCGCTGATAGTTGGCCTCGGCGATGGGGTTGTACGGGATCAGGTTGACGTGTAGGCGTGCCCCCGACTGGCTGGCCTGGCGCAGCAGGTGGGCCAATTGACGGGCATGGATGGGCAGGTCGTTGACCCCGGCTATAAGCGTATACTCAAAGCTAACCCGCCGTCCCGTGCTCAGCATGTAGTCGCGGCAGTCCTGGATCAAAGCCTCCAGGGGATAGTGGGCTGCGGAAGGGATCAACTGCTGCCGCAGCTCCTGGTTGGGGGCGTGCAGGCTGACGGCTAGGGTAATTTGCAGATCCTGCTGGGCCAGCCAGGGGATTTGGCGGGGCACGCCCACGGTGGAGAGGGTGATGTGCCGCTGGCCGATGCCGATATCTTGGTTCAGGCTGCGGATGGCCTGCACCACCGTGTCGCGGTTGAGCAGGGGCTCGCCCATGCCCATGAAGACCACATGGCTGACGCGGCGGCCAAAGTCCTCCTGCACCGTTAACACCTGATCCAGAATTTCGTGCAGCTTGAGGTTGCGCCGGTAGCCCATCTTGCCGGTGGCGCAGAAGTTGCAGGCCATGGGGCAGCCCACCTGGGAGGAAACGCAGACGGTCAGCCGCCTGGCGGTCGGGATCCCCACCGTCTCGATCAACTCCCCATCCGCCAACTGCAGCAAAAACTTGACCGTGCCATCGCGGGATTCTATCCGCTGCACCACCTGGGAGCGCCCCACGGGATACTCTTGCAGCGCCTCGCGCCAGGCCTTGGGAAAGACCGTCACCTCCTGCAGGGAGCGGATCCCTTTGTGGTAGAGCCAGGTGTGCAGTTGTTGGCCGCGGTAGGCCGGCTGCCCTTGCTCAACCGCCCAGTCTTTCAAGGCAGCTAGGGATTGCCCAAGCAGGGGAAGGGGTGGGGCAGACATAGCGCCGTTCGCAAATCCATTGAAAGGCAAATCGGATCCCAAGCGGAGGGGATCGAGCTTCTCTACTCTAGCCTGTCGGCCAAACTGGATCCCTAGAGCTGGTTTTGGCAAGCGGGCCTGCCGTCCCGGATAATAGGCTTGCACGCTTACGCTTCTGGGGGTGCGGGGGTGGATAAGCCCCGCCCTGTACCCCCCTATATCCGACTGGGGGGCAGTCAGGGTCGGGATACAGCCACCCCCGCAAAAAATATCGTAAAATCAGATTGGCTGTACAAAACGGCGTTGCCGGAATCTGGTACAGCCCTGCGATAGGGCATTCCGTGGCTGCTTGCAGAGGGTTCTTGCAATAGCTCCCCGTTCGCGCTAGCGGAACGGAGTCCTTCGAAGCGAGAAGCCTGCTCTCTACCCGTTCGCGTCAGCGGCGCAGAGCGCTTTAGGGTGAGAGACGGGAGTATGTCACTTGCGCTATGTCGGTTTCGCCGCAACTGGCCCAACTGGCCACCTGGATGGCCGGACATTTCAACAATCTGCACCAGGCTATAGCCGAGCCGGTCTGGTTCGCCAACATTCACGTCTACCAATGCCCTCTGCCGTGGTCGGTGTTTCAGGGGATAGGGTTTTACGTGGAGCAACTGTACGATATCTACCCCGACCAGCCCTACCGGCAGCGGGTCATCCACCTTTTCGAGACGCCAGACGGGATCCGCATTCAAAACTACGCCCTGGGATCCCCGGAGGCCTACAAATGTGCTGGCCGAGATCTGGGAAAACTGGCCAGCCTGGCGGCGGCAGAGCTGGAGCTTTTGCCCGGCTGCGCGGTTCAGGTGGAATGGACGGGATCCTGCTACCGGGGCCGCAGCGTACCCGGCAAGGGCTGTATCGTCGAGCGCAAGGGCAGAACCACCTACCTCTATAGCGAGTTTGAAATCGGGGCCGACTACTTCCACAGCCTGGATCAGGGGCGCGATCCCGAAACAGATCAGGTGGTCTGGGGATCCCTTTCCGGGCCCTTTCGGTTTGTTAAAAAACAGGATTTTTCCTGCTACTTGCCCCGCTGGAGCTAGCTCCCCATCCAAACCCAGAAGGCCAGGATCCCATCCAGAGCAAGAGCAACAGGGCAAACCCCCAGCAGCCTGTCCATCCAAGGCTGGACATAGGGCCGCTGACCAGGTAGTACACAAAAGGATAGCTTGGTAGCCCCGCACTTGAGTGTGGGGCGGAAAAGCCCGCTAGCCACTTTAGTCGCTTACCCATGATGGGGGTCGTTGATATAGTTTCATAGCTCAAACAACCTCTTCCTGACTTCTCCCACCAAGACCTCTTTCTTTCTCTTTGGCCAAAAAATAAGATAAACAACCGCTAGCCCCACACCATGGTTGTAGTGATTGTACCGTTGACTTTCCTCTCGCACTATCGCTTATTTAGGTTGGAACAAAGAACAAAAACAAGAATGCGGTTTTAACCAAAACTTTGTTTTCGTCCCAACAGGTCGGTTCAAGGAGCGTATCGTGCAATTATGTCAGCATTATGGCATGGAGTTTATTGAGGTAGAGGAGGCGTACAGCTCGCAGGCAAGCTTCCTAGATGGAGATGAGCTACCTAGTTATGGTGAAAAACCCGACGGGTGGAGACCCTCTGGGCTGAGGCAAATGCTGCCGCCAACCTGCTTAAGAAAGTCAGCAGAACCTTGGGGCTTTGCGTTAAGGAACTGTCTAGAGGCGCTTTGACAACGCCGTTGCGGGTTCTTTTGTGGACTGCGTAAGAATCCCCCGCCTTTAGACGGTGGGAGTGTCAACAGGCCCCCCTGGCTGGTGGAGCGAGGTCAAGGCGCTCGACATCGGCCCAGCGGATCTGCCGGCGCAGCCCACCCAGACGGGGTAGGTGGATTGCATGCCCACCTCGTCCACCCAAACCTGCTGGCTTAGGGATCCCAGCAGCGCCGCCATTCAGTCCAGATCCTGGAAAACTGGCCCTGGAGCTAAGCTAGTAGAGCCTCCAGAGAACCTGAGAAAAGGGTTTGTTGGCCGCTTGTCGATTGAGTCTTGAGTGATTGATATGTAATGAATGTATGAAAGCTCAGCTTCCGGTTACAATTTTGACGGGCTTTTTGGGCAGTGGTAAAACCACGCTGCTCAAGCGCATCTTGCAGGAGGAACACGGGCTGCGCATCGGGGTTATCCTCAACGAGTTTGGCGAGATCTCCATCGATGGCGAACTGGTCAACATGCCCCAAGGAGGGCTGATGCAGCTCAGCAACGGCTGTCTCTGCTGCACGGTGCGGGAGGATCTCGAACGGTCGGCTCGCGAGCTGCTTCAGCATGCCCAGGCGTTGGACTACCTGGTGGTGGAGACCAGCGGCGTGGCGGATCCCAGGCAGGTGGCCGAGCTGTTTGTACAGAGAACCTTCCACGAGGAGCTGCGCCTGGATGGGATGGTGACCCTGGTGGATGGGGCCGAGTACTGGCGCAACTTCCAGCGGTCCCAAACTACCGCCCACCAGATCAGCAGCGCCGACATCTTGCTCCTGAACAAGGTAGATTTGATCACCCCAGCCGAACAAGAGAAGATCCTGTTAGATCTGCGTCGCTACAACCCCGACGCTCCCTGTCTGCCCACCACCCACGCCCAGGTGCCCCTGGCCCGCATTTTGGATGTGCACGCCTTTCGCCCAGAGCTGTGGGATCCCAAGCTCTCCGCTGCCGAGGCTGAAGGTCACGCTCACCCCAGTCACCATCTGGAAGAAGACGGGATCCAATCTCTGAGCTTTCAACTGCAGCAACCGCTGGATCTGGCGGCCTTCCGCGATTGGCTGCAGGATCTGCCGGAGACGATTTTTCGCGCCAAGGGGGTGCTGTGGGTTGTGGACGAGCCGCAGCGGGTTATCTTTCATCAGGTGGGCCGACGACAGACCCTCTTCTTGGAGCGGGAGTGGGATCCCGATGAGCCGCGTTGGTCAAAAATTGTCTTCATCGGCAAGGAACTAGAGCGGGAAGCGCTGGCCGCCGGCCTCAACCGGCTGTGTCGGGCAACCGCCGCCTGCCCATGAGTCCAAGTTTTGGGATGGGATAACCGCGATGGCCCGCAGCAAACTTTCAGAACAAGAACAACAGCAAATTGTTAGCACCTACCGCGGCTCGGCAGCCACTGCCGCCGAATTGGCCGAGCAATTTCGGGTAAGCGTTACCACCATCACCCGTGTCCTCAAGGAAAACATCGCTGCCGACGAGTACCAGCGGCTGATCCAGCTCAAACGCTCAGCAGCTCGCCGCAAAGACACGGGCGAGGAACCCACCCTTCCCCTGGACGGCATGGAGGGGCAACAGGTCTTGCCCCCACAGGGGGCTGCCGACGCCTCCGATCTCAGCGATGTCAGCGAAGGGGAGCGGATCCCTGAGGACAGGACGGCCACGGTGGCAGAACTGGCCCCCGAAGAATTGCCGGCCCAGCTCGTAGCCGAGCTTCAAGAAGACCTAGAAGACGACGAGGACAACGACCTGGAAGACGAAGAAGACGATGACGACGAAGAAGAGGATGCCGACGATTTTTTAGACGACGCGGCAGCGGTGCCCTCAGAAGATCCCTTGGCGGATCCCGTCCATCACATCCAAGTACTCCCCCTAGAGAAGCTCGACCTGCCTGAGACCTGTTATGTTGTGGTGGATCGCTACCAAGAGCTGACCACCCGCCCCCTCAAGGAATTTCTGGGGCTGGGATCCCTGCCCGTAGAGGGGATCGAAAACGCCAATACGCTGCCCATTTTCGACAACCACAAGGTGGCTCGGCGCTTTTCCGAGATGAGCCGTCGTGGCAGCAACACCTATCCGCCCTACCGGGTCATCCAATTTCCCGGATACATTCTGGAGATTGTACGCCCACAATTGCAGAAGAAAGGCATTACCCATCTGCTAATCGATGGACAAATTTACAGCCTGTGAGGTGTAGCCGCCGAATTCAACTACAGCTTGCTCTTTCGTCAGGAGATCCAGCGCACCGACGGAAACTCCACTGACAAAGGTTTTAGCTTATGGGACGATATAGGTTCTGGCCAAGCAGGCTGTAACTGCCCAGTTGTCTAAATTAAAAGTCTTAACCAGAACACTCAACCATGGATCCTCAAAAGATCAACGGATAGACTTATGTCGGAGTTTCAACTGGTTTCTTCCTATCAGCCCACGGGGGATCAACCCAAGGCGATTGCCGGCTTGGTGAAGTCGATTTTAGAGGGCCATCGATTTCAAACCCTGCTGGGGGCAACCGGAACCGGCAAAACGTTTACCATTGCCCATACTATCCAGCAAGTCGGCAGGCCCACCTTGGTGATGGCTCCCAACAAAACCTTGGCCGCCCAACTGTGTAACGAGCTGCGAGAGCTTTTTCCCTACAATGCCGTCGAATATTTCATCAGCTATTACGACTATTATCAACCGGAAGCCTATGTGCCCAGCACCGATACTTACATCGCCAAGTCTTCTTCCATCAACGATGAGATCGACATGTTGCGGCACTCCGCTACCCGCTCTCTATTTGAACGGCGAGATGTCATCGTGGTGGCCTCGGTAAGCTGCATCTACGGCTTGGGCATGCCGGAGGAATACCTGAAGGCTTCCATCCCCTTCCAAGTCGGCCAGGAGATCAACCAGCGGGAGGTCTTGCGGGATCTGGCCGGCATTCAGTACGAGCGCAACGACCTGGAGCTGGCGCGGGGGCGATTTCGCGTCAAGGGCGATGTGCTGGAAATTGTGCCGGCGTATGAAGATCGGGTGATCCGCATTGAATTTTTTGGCGATGAGATCGAGGCCATTCGCCTGATTGATCCGGTTACAGGTGAGATTTTGACCAGCCTCAGCGCCCTCAGAGTCTACCCGGCTCGTCACTTTGTAACGCCAGAAGCCCAGTTGCAGCAGGCGATCCTCAACATTGAGCAGGAGCTGGAGGAGCAACTGGCTTTCTTTCGCAAACAAGGCAAGCTACTGGAAGCCCAACGGCTAGAACAGCGCACCCGCTACGACCTGGAAATGCTGCGGGAGGTGGGCTATTGCAACGGCATCGAAAACTACTCTCGGCACCTGACGGGGCGCAAGGAAGGGGAGCCGCCTGCTTGTTTAGTGGATTATTTCAAGGCCAACGATTGGCTCTTGGTGGTGGACGAATCCCACGTCACCGTGCCGCAAATCCGCGGCATGTACAATGGGGATCGCGCCCGCAAGCAGGTGCTGGTGGATCACGGGTTTCGCCTGCCCAGCGCCCTCGACAACCGCCCTCTCAAAGCCGAGGAGTTCTGGGCCAAAGTCCACCAATGCGTCTTTGTTTCCGCCACGCCCGGCAACTGGGAACTGGAGCAAAGCGGAGCCCAATTTGAAACGGTGGTGGAAAACGGCAAAACCCTGAAGTTCTATGTGCCGGGCACCGGTCGGGTTATAGAACAGGTCATTCGGCCCACCGGGGTGGTGGATCCGGAAGTGCATGTCCGCCCCACAGCCGGGCAGGTGGAGGATTTGTTGGGAGAGATCTACCTGCGATTGGAACGTTCGCAGCAGGGCCTCCCGGAACGGGTCATTGTGACCACCCTCACCAAACGCATGGCCGAAGATCTCACAGAATACTTGCAAGAACGCGGGATCCGGGTTCGCTATTTGCATTCCGAGATCAGCTCAATTGAGCGGATCGAAATTTTACAAGATTTTCGCGAAGGAGCTTTTGACGTACTGGTAGGGGTCAATTTGTTGCGGGAAGGGTTGGATTTGCCGGAAGTCTCCTTGGTGGCCATTTTGGACGCGGATAAAGAGGGATTTTTGCGGGCGGAGCGATCCCTGATTCAGATGATCGGGCGAGCAGCGCGCAATGTCCGTGGCACGGTGGTGATGTACGCCGACACCCTGACCGGCAGCATGGCCCGGGCCATCGCCGAAACCCAGCGCCGCCGGGAGATTCAATTGCAATACAACCGCCAACACAACATCACTCCTAAGCCCATTATTAAGAAAAACAGCAACGCCATTCTGTCTTTTTTGGCCATCTCCCGCAAACTCAACAGCCAAGACCTGGAAAAAGCCTTTCCAGTTGCAGACGAAATCCCTCTTTCGGAGATTCCAGAGCTGATCGGCCAACTGGAACTGAAGATGAAAGCAGCGGCCAAAAACCTGGAATTTGAAGAAGCTGCGCAACTGCGAGACCAAATTAAAAAGCTGCGCCAACGCCTTTTGGGCCACCATCAGAGCACTTAAGGTCCTCGCTTGGATCGGCCAAAATCGGGATTTGCTTATGCCACCATAGGCTTACAGCAGCATCCTAGGGATCCCCGAGACAATGGGCGTTCGGGTCCAACGAGCCATTCGAGACTCTGTCCTGCTGAAGGGAGCGGCCCTGGCGGTGGGGCTGATAGCCGGGATTGGCCTCTGGCTCCTGCCCGCTCCGGTCTCCAAGGCTGCTGGGATCCCGGTGGCCCAAGCCCTCGAGTTGCGGGATCCCGGCTTTTCCCACCCCACTCCTGCCGAAGCGCCAACTCTTGAGGGATCCCCTTCCCCGACCTCTAGCCCACTGCGGATCCCCTTGACCGGCCAAGAGGGCACAGAAGTCTTGGTGGGGAACATTCCGGTGTTTCGCCTGCAGACGGCAGAATACCCCAGCGATGTGCGGGCCGACAACGTGCGGGCAATCATTGAGCGCTTCTTGGAAGAAGGCCAGTTGCCAGAGCCGGAGGTACGGGTGGCCCAGGATGCCAACGGCCAGTACGTCCTCCGCCTGGGAGAAAGAGGTCGCTTTGAGGCCACCCAGCGGTATCTGTTTACCGTCACCTATGCCGACGCCGCCGCCGAGCGCAGGGTGCCGCTGGGCCAGGTGAGCCTCAACGACGTGCGTCTGGTGGCCAACACTTGGGCGCGGCGGCTGGAGCAAGCCATTGCCGAGTACCGGCAGGATCGGCTGGATCTGCAGCGGGCGCAGGATCCGCGCGTGCTGATGCTCACCATCCTGGCCGGGCTGGCCACCGTGGCAGTGGGGTTCTTTCTCTGGCGGCTGTTCGACCGCAGTCTCGTCCGCCTGCAAAGTTGGTTGGAGCTCAAGGCCGACCCGGCCTGGGGGAGCTGGATCGACATCGCAGGGGTGCTGCTGCGAGGCCTGGGGGCAATTCTCATTGCCGGCATCTCTCTGGATCGCGGCATCAGCTTTATACCTGCCCTGCGGCCTTTTCAGCGCGCTTTTTACCTGGGCTTGGGGCGCGTGGTGGCCACGGCGCTGGGCGTCCTCACCCAACCGCTGCCCAATTCCAGCGTCTCCATCGCCAGCTTGCTGGTCTTTTTTGTGCTGGCCGCTTTGGTCTTCACCGTTGCCCACTACGTCAGCGTTGGCTTTAAGCAGCGGTTTCTGAGCCGGCTGGGACTGGATCTGGGCACCCAGGAGTCTACAACGGCCATCTTCAAGTACATCCTCACCCTGTTCGGGATCCTCTTGGTCTTGCCCTTCAGTGGCCTCAATTTGGGATCCCTGGCGGTGATTGCCGGGGCGGTGGGTTTGGGGATCGGTTTTGGTCTGCAAAACCTCTCCAACAACTACATCAGCTACATCGCCATCCTGCTGGAGCGCCCCATCCAAGTCGGGGATCTGGTGGAAGTGGACAACCTGCTCGGCACCGTGGAGCGCATTGGCCCGCGGGCCACCGTCCTGCGCACTTTGGATCGCATCTTTGTAATCGTGCCCAACTCCCGCTTCACCGAGTCGAAGGTGGTGAACTGGAGCTACCGGGATCCCCGCTGTCGCATCCACATTCCCGTGGGCGTGGCCTACGGCTCCGATACCACCTTGGTCACCGAAGCCCTGCTCAGCGCCGCCAAGGAAAATCCGCGGGTACTGAGCAGCCCCGCCCCGCAGGTGTGGCTCAAGTCTTTTGGCCCCTCTTCCCTCAACTTTGAGCTGCTGGTGTGGATCAACCGGCCCCAGGATCAATTTGTCTTGATCAGCGAGCTGAACTTTGCCATCGAAGCAGAGTTTCGCCGGCGTGGGATCCGCATCCCCTTCCCCCAGCAAGATATTCACATTCGCAGCCTCGAAGGATTTGCTCCCCCCAGTCAAAACGGCGGATCCCGTTCCCTGCCCGATGCCGCTTCCATTCAGTCCGCCCTCAGCGAAGCGGCAAAATCGTTGGAAGACCAAAATGGCGTTTCCTGAGCGACACCATGCTGCAACGGTTAGATGAGGCACTGGGTAGCTTTGGCAGCCATCCGTGTTGGGCTGAACTGAAGCAAATGCAGCTCCTAAGACAGCTCTGGCCGGAAGTGGTGGGAGAGGCGGTAGCAGCGCAAACCTATCCCCTCAACCTGCGCCGCCAGGTGCTACAGGTGGCCACCTCTACCCCGTCCTGGGCGCAAAACTTAACTCTGCAGCGCCAGCTCATTCTCAGGAAACTCAACAGCCGCCTGCACCCTCCTCTCAGCGACATTCGCTTCAGCCCCGGCGCTTGGCACGAGGGATCCAGCCCGTCCGCTCCCCACCCTGATGCGGAGTTGGTAGGCAAGTTTTACCCCATCTCATCTGCAACCCCAGCCCAAAAGCAGCCTGCAACCGCTCGCCGCTCCGGCTCACGGCCGTCTCCCGCCGATGCTAAAGCCGCTTTCGAACGTTGGGCCCGACTGGTGAAACAGAGACAAACTCAGCAAAACCTGTTCCCTTGCCCTGCCTGTGGCTGCCCCGCCCCTGCCGCCGAACTGGAGCGTTGGTTGGTCTGCGGGTTTTGCCATCGCCAGTCCTTGCGCGTGCGCAGCTAACTCAGGGAACTCAAATTAGGGCTGTTTCCAGGGGCAACGAAACAACTCGTTAGGTCGATCCCCAGCTCCCTTCTCCCAGAGGGAGAGGGGCCGGGGGTGAGGGGAACTCCCCCTGAGGTTGTGGATGGTGGCGGCAGCGGCCTGGATTCTCGATGAAGGCAACTGCAAACCCTCAATCGTTCATGGCGTGGTAGGTGGCCACCGCCGACGGCGATACGCGGTTCAAGTAGCGGAAGATCCAGTACTTAAAGAGTGTATCGAGGAAAACCGGAAAAGTGGCAATAAAGCCGTAGATAAAATTGCGGTTTTCTGGCAGACCCAGGTGGGCAGCTAAGCTGCTCAGCAGCACCTCCCAGCCATGGGGAGAGTGGTAGCCGACGAACACATCTGTGAAGAGAATAATAATGAAAGCCTTGGCACTGTCGCTGAGGCCATAGATCAGGCGATCCAAAAAAGACTTGAGAACTTCAATTTCCTCGTGCCCGATGAAGATCAGCCAGCCAAACACCAGCAGCGATAGCACGTCGGCAAGGACGTTCTTGAGGCCTTCCAAATTCTTACGGCTGTATTTTTGCAGCAACTCCTCTGCCTTCTTGGACAGTTGGTCTTCGGATTCCAGGTCGAGCTCTGGAGATTGGTGGTGTAAAGCCCGCTCAAACTCTATTTTTTCCTTGAAAAACTCAAACTCGGAGAGAGCCTTTTCTTGAAATTCGTAGCTCAGAGCCAGGATGGTGGGCTCCCGCGGCTGAAAGCGATCCACCAACGGCCCGAACAGGAAGTGTTTCGAGAAAATCTGGACAAGCAGCGGCAAAATGGCCAGCAGCAACAAAAACCGAACTGCCACCAGTGTGCGCGTGCGTTGGCTGCGATACTCCTGGAGCAGCTCTTCTTCTGCCTGCGAACTCAGCTCACGGCGGATCTGGTTGGCCGTACGCAGGATGGAGCGAGGCAGGAGGGCCGTTTTAGAGGCAACCGGGGCATTGCTGTTGTCGAGGTTTGTCTTAGCAAGATTGGTCTTGATGGAGGGATCGGAGGGCTCCGGCTGGCTTGAGGTCAGTGGCTCTGGTTGCTCTTGAGACTTGGGCGGAGGGGAGGTGGACCTGGGTTGAGCAGCGGGGCGCTTGTAGCGCGAGGTCACCTGATCGATAAACTCCAGCTTTTCCAAAATCGAGGGATCCCGACTTTGCCGGCCATTTTCAGCGTCTTTACCGTCGTTTTCAGAAGGGCCGACGGGGGCCTCTTTGGCCTGATCTTTGTCGGAAGAGAAGGGAGGGCCGCTGCCATTTTGCTCGGGATCCGGCAGGCGAGAAAAAACGCTACTGGCCCTGAACTCCGCTAAACTAAGATCAATTTGACGCAATTCCTGGCGCAATTGGATCTGAAAGTAGCGGCTGGTGTTTTGGCCGTGGTTTCCGTTGCTGCCGATGGATCCCCCCTGAAAGTAGCGGTCTTCGATGGCTTTGATGCGCAGGGCAGCTTCATAGGCTCGATCGAGGGAGCGTAGGGGAGTACTTGAGATCCATTGGCCGAGCCTGCTCAACACGGATTCCCCCATTGCTTTTTCCTGTGGCGGTTTTTCTCAGGGCTGATCCATGCATTTTTCAATGGCTAACTATTGTAACAACTTCTGGGAGGCTGGGCAGGGATCCGGATGGGGAAGCGGCCCGTCTGGATCAAAACCGTGTTGAAGGGGTTAGGGCTCAGGATCCCTTGAAGCGGCTGAGGGCAAAAGCGCAGATCTGCAGCAGCCGCAGCCCGTCCCGCACATGTTGGATGTTGGAGCGCCCATAAGTTCTGGGGAAGTAGCGCACCGGGATGTCCAGGATCTTGAGGGTGCGCTTGGCCGCCCCCAACAACAGGTCGAAATCCCCAAACGGGTCAAAATCCCCCCATTCTTGCCGCAGCTTGGCAATCTGCCAATAGTCCTCCCGCCACAGGGCCTTGGTGCCGCAGAGGGAATCTTTGATGCGGATGCCGAGAATGTGGGAGAGGAGAGCGGCAAAAAAACGATTGGCCCACTGGTTGAGGCGCGGCATCGCTTCTGGTTTCAGGGGATAGACGAGGCGGCAGCCGTTGGCAAAGTCGCACCGCCCGGAGGCCACCGCGCGGAAAAACTTGGGGAGCTCTTCCGCCTGGACAGTCAAGTCGGCGTCGAGAATGATCAGCACATCGCCGCTGGCCGCGGCAAACCCCTTGCGCACCGCATCTCCCTTGCCTTTGCCCTCTTGCCGGAGAGCCTGGATGGTGCGGATCCCCTGGTATTCGTCCTGAACCCGCTGGATCTCAGCCCAGGTGTCGTCGCTGGAATGCCCCTCTACAAAAATGATCTCGGTGCGGGATCCCATCTCTGGCAACTGCTGCACACAGCGGCGGATGTTGCCCGCCTCGTTGCGGGCTGGGATCACCACTGTGCAAGAAGGTTGCTCCTCAAGGGGGGGATCCCAGGCGGGATCGGGCTGGGGGCGGGCGATCGTGTATTCCGTTAGACAAAGGGCGTTGATCCCGGGCAAGGGGGCAATGAAGCGGTTAATCAGCGTCGAAAGCAGTGGGATCCGCCGCGGCAACAACAGCCGCTTGCCCTGCTGAATGACCTCGTACCCTGCTAGGTGCAGCAAATTGGCCACATCGCCTGCCGAGAGCCAGTTGGCTGCCGGCAGGGGCATGCGCTGCTTGAGGACGGTCGCCAGGCTTAGCAGCGGCTCCCAGAGGGGGTTGTGGTACGAGAGGATCAGGCGAGTGCGCGGGGTACAAAAACGGCGCAGCCGCTCAAGAACCTGCTGAACGTCTGCCAGGTAGCCCAAGGTGTTGACGAGCAAAATAACGTCAAAAGGCTCCGCTAAGATGGGATCCTGCTTGTCCAGCGTGTGGGCATCCTGCACCCGAAAGTGAAGATGGGGAAACTGCCTCTGCGCCTGGGCAACAATCTCTGCGTCCCAGTCAATCCCCACCCCAAAACTGGGCTGCAAAGCGTTGAGCAGGGATCCGGTGCCGGAGCCGATTTCCAGAATGCGCAGGCCTGGGGGAACGAAGAAGCGGTGCAGCCGCTCCAGATCCTCGTGGTAGTAGCGGTTTTTTTGCCGCCAGTAGTGCAGGGGGTGGGTCAACGCTCCCGGGATGTCGCCAGATCAGCTTTAGATCATAAAGGGCGGTGGGCAATCCGCAGACAAGCCCTGGCGAGCAGGAGACTCAGCGACGACGCACCCTATCTCTTTGGCTGACGAAGACGATGGCGCCGAAGAGAAGCCCCAGCACCACTGCGCCGTACAGCAAGCTCCAGAGAAAGTTAGCCAGTGAGGGAGTCATAAAAGAGTTTCCTCCTCCTGCGAATAGCAACTACCCAGCTATTCTCTGACTATACCGATCTTTGTCACCCCTCCCCGCCCGATCGTCCCCTCCAATGACAGGCACTTGGCCGATTATTTCGTTTGGTATTCCAGGGGCACCTCCTCTAGGGTTTGCCTGGTGCCGGCAAAGGGGTTGTCTGGGGTTAAGAAGAGCATACAGTGACATTCTTTGCGCTCGCGCATTGGCACGCAGGGGCAGTTCCAATAGCCGGCTTTCACTTCCGCCTCTTTGTCTTCGTAAAAGCGGCAGGGACAGAGCGGGGCGCCCAGTTGCTCTTTGTGCAGAGCTAGACCCTCAATCACCGCTGTCGTAATTGCGGGGTCGGAGCAGAAAAAAGTGCCGGTGCGTTTGGCGTAGGTTTCTGCAAAATGCCGCATCACCTCGAAGGTTCTCTGCGAGGCCTTGTTGTGACCACGACTTTGATTTTCCATACCGATTCCCAGGGGTGTAACCAGTAATCCGGGCTACCTCGCTCTTCGTTGTACAGCAGACTCCTGCTCAACACGAACAACAACGGCCTTGCTGTTACACAAGGCAACATTTTGAGACAACTTCAACACACTCCCCGGAAAGAGAAGGTCTGCTCTTCAGGGTACTACCAACACTGGGCAAGGGGAGAGGTCGATGACCCGGTGGCTGACGGATTCGTTTTTCCGGCCTTCGGCTAGGCTGATGCCGCGGGATCCCATCACGATCAGGCTGATCTCCAGCTCGTCCGCCACGTCGCAGATGACAAAAGGAACCTTCCCCTCGCGATACTCGCTCTTGACATTTTGGATGCCAATCTGCTGGAGGCCAGCCTCAGCCTGTTTGAGCAAGTTGTGGATACTTTGGCGGGCTTGCTCGGCTTGCTCTGGGCTCAGGTCCGTGCTGTCTAGGACGGAGAGCAGATAGACCTGGCTCTTGTAGCGCTGCGCTATGTCCGCCACCAAGGGCAGGGCGTGGCTAGTTTCGCGCGAGTTGTCGATGGGAAAGAGCAGTTTGTCGAACATAGTCGCGGATCCCACACTTAAGCCCGCCCCTTCCCTATCCACGTCGGGGGCTGGCCCTATTCTACCAATCAATTTTACCGGAAGCTCAATGGCCTCCTTCCACCCCTGCCCGTTTTTCTATTGTCAGGGGCTCGACCTGGGCTGCAAACGGAGCCCCTCTCCTGTTGGGATGAGCGGCCATGCCCATCATCCCGCAAAACTCCAGCCGCCTTAGGCCATGCTGGGCTGAAATTTACGCAATTCCTGCCAAAAATCCATGATTTTCAGATTGACCAAACTTGGAAAAGAATAATGAAAAAACTGTCGTCCCCCAGGGCAAAACCACATTTGATCCCCTGGCTTTAAGTGGTTTCCCCACTTCTCGAGCGAAGCGGGATCCACAATGGGGTCATCCTCGCTGGCGCAAACCAACATCGGCACCGACACTTTCTGGGTTGGAATCGCTACCACCTGAAATAGGGAGTGAGGTATGGGGGAAGTGTCTAAATCTTTAGCCAGGGCATAGGAGAGTGAGCGCGCTCGCCACTGTTCTGAAGCTGGCAGAAGGCTCTGGGCTATACGCACCAGGAGCTGTTCTCGGCTACAGCAAAACATTTTTCGCTGCATGGGCCACATGCGCCCCCAGCAGCCAAAAAGATCAGTCAAACGGGCGTTGCCCGCCCCCTAGGGGATCTACTTTTGCAAGTTAGATCCCCCTTCTTGCCCTCAATGTTGTCGCTGTCATCCCCGCTCCTTTTGCGTTGCTAAACAAGCTTTTTTAGGAAAAGGCCAGAGACTTTGCCCCAGAGCTGCCTCTGGCCGCACGGACACATCCTTTCGAGCCATACAACCAATTATTGATAGTAAATCTCAACTTTAAGCTGTAGTCTACTCTAAGCTTCTTGAGAAAAGATATCAATATACTTAGGGTTAAGTTTTGTTAAAAGCTGGATTGGCTTCGCAGGCTGCGGCTCTCGTAGGCGGTAGTTGTTCCTGAAGGGCCGGGTTTAAGCAAGAAATCCCGTGGCAGCTAGTGATAAAAAATCTCTTTTTTCTTGAGATTAGTTTCAATCAAGCCAGAGTTGGCCCAGCCAAGGGGTAAGGAGCCCAGAGGAGATGTCGAGACATCTGAAGCTGTGGACGGAGATAGGGCTTTATGTTCTCAGCTACTCCCTGCCTGTTCCTAGCTCAGACCGAAAGCAACTGTGCCGCCTGTGCCCATTAAAGTTTTCCGGAAGCCAAAGGGATCCGGGGGCAAAAATCCACTAGTCTATTGGCAATCTGGCTTCGGCCAGAACTGTCTAGCCAATTGCTGAGGTGCAACTGTGGAAACGGCCATCGAGTGGATTACCGCCCATGAGATCCTCGACTCCCGGGGGCAGCCGACCTTAGAAGCTTTGGTGGGCCTAGCCAATGGGGCAACCGGCTTGGCCCAGGTGCCCAGTGGCGCTTCGACCGGCACTTTTGAGGCCCACGAGCTGCGGGACGGGGATCCCAAGCGCTACGGGGGCAAGGGTGTGCTGAGGGCAGTGGAAAACATCCTCGGCCCCATCCAGTCGGAGCTGCGAGGGGAAGATGCCCTCAACCAGGCCCGCATCGACCAGTTGCTGATCGATCTGGACGGCACCCCCAACAAGTCGCAACTGGGAGCCAATGCCATCTTGGCAGTTTCTTTGGCTACAGCTAAGGCGGCTGCCAGTGCAGTGGGCCTGCCTTTGTACAGGTACCTGGGTGGACCCTTTGCCAACCTGCTGCCGGCGCCGCTGATGAATGTGCTTAACGGCGGCGCCCACGCCGACAACAACCTCGATATTCAAGAATTTATGATCGTGCCCATCGGAGCACCCAGCTTTCGCGAGGCGCTGCGCTACGGAGCCGAGGTGTTTGCAGCCCTAAAACAAGTGCTGCGGCAGAGGGGACTGTCCACGGGGGTGGGGGATGAAGGCGGATTTGCCCCCAACCTCGACTCCAACGCCGCAGCTTTGGATCTATTGATGACGGCTATTGAACAGGCGGGCTACAGGCCAGGGGAGGATATCGCCTTGGCCTTGGACGTGGCGGCCAACGAGCTGCTGCAGGATGGGCAGTACCACTTCGAGGGCAAAGCCCGCAGCGCCGAGCAGATGGTGAACTACTACGAGCAACTGCTGGCCAACTATCCCATCCTCTCCCTGGAAGACGGGCTGGCGGAAGAAGATTGGGCCGGCTGGCAGGCCATGACCGCCCGCTTGGGATCCCGGGTGCAACTGGTGGGGGACGACCTGTTTGTAACCAACCCGGCCCGGCTGCAGAAAGGCATCGACAGCGGCGCTGCCAACGCCATTTTGATCAAGCTCAACCAGATCGGCACCCTGACAGAGACGGTCTCGACCATTCAACTGGCCGTTCAGGCGGGCTTTCGCACCCTCATCAGCCACCGCTCCGGTGAGACAGAAGACACCACCATCGCCGACCTGGCGGTGGCCACCCGCGCCGGCCAGATCAAAACCGGATCCCTCTGCCGCAGCGAGCGCATCGCCAAGTACAACCAACTGCTGCGCATCGAAGACGAGCTGGGGGAAGCGGCAGTTTATGCCGGTCAGGTGGGCCTGGGTCCTAGAGCTCGCTAACTTCCCGTTCCGTCCCAGGGGATCCCTAGCACCTGCACCAAAAAGGCCCAGCGGTCGGCAGCTTCCTCAATCAGCTTGCTGGTGGGCTTGCCGGCCCCGTGCCCTGCCTTGGTGTCGATGCGGATGAGGATGGGCTGGGATCCCCCCTGGGCTGCCTGCAGGGCAGCGGCAAACTTGAAGCTGTGGGCGGGCACCACCCGGTCGTCGTGATCTGCCGTGGTGATCAGGGTGGCGGGGTAGGCGGTGCCGGGCTTGAGGTTGTGCAGGGGGGAGTAGGCGTAGAGGGCCTTGAATTCCTCCGGGTCTTCCGGGGATCCGTACTCGGAGATCCAGGCCCAGCCGATGGTGAACTTATGAAAGCGTAGCATGTCGAACACCCCCACGGCGGGGAGGGCTGCTGCAAAGAGATCCGGCCTTTGGGTCAGGCAGGCCCCCACCAAGAGGCCGCCGTTGCTGCCGCCGGCGATGGCCAACTTGGAGGGGTTGGTGTAGCCGTTGGCCATGAGCCACTCAGCCGCGGCGATGAAGTCGTCGAACACCTTTTGCTTGTTGAGCTTGGTGCCCGCTTGGTGCCAGGCTTCCCCGTATTCGCCGCCGCCGCGCAAACTGGGCTGGGCGTAAACCCCTCCCATCTCCAGCCAGGCCACCAGGCCCACCGAAAAGCTGGGGGTCAGAGAGATGCCAAAGCCGCCGTAGCCGTACAGCAGGGTGGGGTGATCCCCTGTCCGCGCTAGGCCGCGGCGGTGGACAAGGAACATGGGGATGCGGGTGCCGTCTTGGCTGGCGTAGAACACCTGCTGCACCTCATAGGCCTGGGGATCGAAATCCACCTGGGGCTGACGGAAGAGGGTGCTGCGGCCGCTGGTGAAGTCGTAGCGGCAGATGGTGGGGGGAGTGGTAAAGCTGGTGAAGGTGTAGAAGGTCTCGGTGTCGTGGCGCTTGCCGCCAAAGCCGCTGGCGGATCCCAGCCCCGGCAGGGGGATTTCCCCCAGGTAGGTGCCGTCTAAAGCAAAGGTCCGGATCTGGGTGTGGGCGTCTTTGAGGTAGAAGGCAACGAACTGGTTGTGGATTAGGCTAACTCCCTGCAGGGTCTCCTCGGCTTCGGGGATCACCTCTTGCAACTGACCTGGGTTGTCGAGATCAATGGCCACCAGTCGCCGCCGGGGAGCCTGGAGGTCCGTCAACAGCCAAAAGCGGGAGCCGTCGTTGCCGACAAAGGCGTACTCGGCCTGGAACTCGCGGATAAGCTCCACCACCGGCGAGCTGGGATCCCGCAGGTCTTTGTAGAAGAGGAGGTTTTTGGGATCCGTGCCCCGCCAGACGGAGATGATTAGGTAGTCTCCATCTTCGGTAACCCCGCCGGCAAAGCCCCACTCTTTTTGGTCAGGGCGGTGGTAGACCAAGAGATCTTCCGACTGGGGGGTGCCCAGGCGGTGGTAGTAGAGTTTTTGGAAGTAGTTGGCGCTTTCGTACTCGCTGCCAGGGGCCGGCTCGTCGTAGCGGCTGTAGAAAAATCCCTGCCCGTCCAGCGTCCAGCTGGCCCCGGAGAATTTAATCCAGCGCAGGTGATCCGGCAGGTCTTCTCCCGTTTCGATATCCCGCACCTTCCACTCCTGCCAGTCGGAGCCGGAGCGGGAGAGACCATAGGCCAGGTAGCGCCCGTCGCGGCTGATGGCAATCCCTGAGAGGGCCACCGTGCCGTCTTCCGAGAGGGTGTTGGGATCTAGCAAAACCCGCGCCTCTCCCTCCAGGCTTTCTTGGGTATAGAGAACGCTCTGGTTTTGCAGGCCGTCGTTTTTGAAGTAGAAGTAGCGGTTGCCCTCTTTGAAGGGCTGGCTGTATTTTTCGTAGTTCCACAGTTGCCTCAGGCGCTCCAGAAGCCGCTGCCGGGCCGGGATCCGCTGCAAGTAGTCAAAAGTTAGGCGGTTTTGCGCCTCGATCCAAGCTCGCGTCTGCTCAGAATCCAGATCCTCCAGCCAGCGATAGGGATCCGGCACCGCTTGCCCATGGTAGAAGTCGACAACAGTGGGATCCGGATGGCTGGGCGGGTAGTTGAGCATAGAGACGGAGCAACAAAAGACCAATTCCACTATGGCAGAAGCCTGAGACCTCAGCGTGGGATTTGACACTCCCACCCAAATGGACTCGCGAAGGCGCTGTCAAGACGCCCCTAGACAGTCCTTTGAGGCATAACCTCAAAGTTCTGCTTACTGTAGGTTGTTTTCCTGGAGAAGCTCTGTACTAACTCTAACAAAGAAGCAACTAAAGTGGCTCAAGGGCTTTTCCGCCCCGCACTCAAGTACGGGGCTACCAAGCTATCCTTTTGTGTCAAAGTTGGGGCAGATGAGGTAGGTGAAGCGTAAAGGTTGTCCAGCCGGCGGCGCTGCTCACCTCGATGGATCCGCGCAACTGATCCACCATCTGTTTCACCAAGGCCAAGCCCAGACCCGTGCCCCCTTCCTTCCAAGGATCGTTGCTGGGAATGCGGTAAAAGCGCTCAAAGATGCGGGTCAACTCCTCGGCGGGGATCGGCTGGCTATTGCTGACCTCGACGATGCTGCGGCGGTTTTCGGTTTCTACCCGTAGGCGGATGGATCCCTGGGCCGGGGTGTATTTCACAGCATTGTGCAGCAGCTCCCGCAGGATACGTTGCAACAGCAAGGGATCCGTTGTGATGGTGCTTTCTAGGGGGACGCTGGCTTGAAAGCTCTGCCCCTTGGCGCGGGCCCGCTCTTCGGTAACGGTCAGCAGATCCCCCAGCAGATCTCGCCAGGTGAGGGCTTGCACCTCCAGCGCATAGGCCTCCGCCTGCAGCCGCTGCAGATCCAGCAGGTCGTTGATGAGCTCGATCTCCCGCTGGCACTCCCGCTCGGCAATGAGGAAGTATTGCGCTCGTTTCTCCTCTGAGCGAGCTATCTGCAGCATTTTCAGGGCCATTTTCAGGCTGGCCAGGGGAGTGCGCAGCTCGTGGCTGACGGTGCTGATGAAGTCGTCTTTGAGACGGTTGAGGCGCTCCAGGGCTTGCACCTGCTCTTGGGCAGCCTGGAACAGGCGCGCCTGCCGCAGCCCAATGGCACATTGGTTGGCCACCTGCTGGATAAGTTGGATCTCCTGGTCGTCGAAAGGACGCGCCGCCGAGCGAAAGATCCACAGATCCCCCAGCACTTGGCCTTTATCTAGCAAGGGACAAGCCATTACTACCTGGCGGTTTTCCGAGGCTCGCCCTAAGAAGCAAAATAGACAAGGCTGCCCTGCAGTTAATTGTCGATACACGGTTTCGTAAGGCCCTCCCTGCAAAGGGATGGAGAGGTTCAGATAAGAATCGGAGCGGGGGCAATACTCGTAGCGGATGGTGGCAAGGGTGAAATCGGCGTTGTAAAGGCTGATGTCGCAGCCATCGGCATCTAGACTTTCTCCCAGCTCGCGCACGGCGGCGCTGAGGATCTCAGCTTCGTCGAGAGAATCGCGCACGCGGTTGGCAATGCTTCTTAGGAGAGCCTCAAATTGCAAAGCCCGCTCTAGCTCCGCAGTGCGCTGCCGCACTTTTTCTTCTAGCGTTTGGTTTAGAGCTTTTACCTGCTCGTACAACTGAGCCTGTTGCAACGCGATAGCCAACTGGTCGGTCAGCTTCTGCAAAAGCTCAATTTCCCACTCCTGCCACGGGCGGCTGGATTGGCAGTGCTGCGCCACCAAGAGGCCCCAAAGGTCTTCACCCCGTCGGATTGGGATCACCAAGTTGGCCTGGGCCTGGAAAGATTCCAAGAGCTGCCGATAGCAAGGATCCAAACTGGCGGTCGCCACATTTTCGATGGCTTGCACAAAGCCCTGCTGGTACTTGCGATAGCAGGGATCCCTGTGGAAATACTCATCCCACACGTAGCGGCCCAAGTGACTAGGCCAGGGATCCACCACTGACTCAGCGGCCACAAACCCCCCTGCCCCCTCCTGCAACTGGTAGATCATTACCCGATCCACCTGGAGAAACTCCCGCACCTCGGCAGTGGTTGTTTGCAAAATAACTGGCAGGTCTAGAGCTTGTCGGATCCGCCGCAGCAAAGCCCCTAGTAGTCGCTCCCGCTCTGCTTCTTGCATCAACAGATCCTGAGCCTGCTTAAGAGGCGTTATGTCCACAACAACGCCACAGACGGCATAGGGATCCCCCTGGCAATCTCGCAGGGCAAATTTGGTAACCCACTGGCTCAATTGCTTGCCATTGCGGGAAAAAATCCGCTCGTAGCTGACAGGATCCGGAGATTGGAGGGCTCTCTGATCCTGCTCTCGGAACTCGCGGGCCTCTTCGGGAGTGAAAAGCTCATCATCTAGCTTGCCAATAAGTTCTCCTAGCTCAGAACCTCTCTGTTGTAGATAAAACCTGTTGGCGTGAAGATAGCGCCCCTCCAGGTCTTTGAGGAAGATGGAAAAGGGGATCCTGTCCAGAATAGCTCTAAGGCGAGCCTCACTTTCTTGTAGAGCCAGCTCCACCTCTTTTTGCTCGGTGATGTCTTCCGTAACACCTACAAAGCGGATGATTTCTTGCCGCTCATTAAAAATAGGCTGACAGGAAGTGCGTAACCAGCGCAGGCTGCCATCTCGATGGAAGATGCGGTAGGTGATTGGCTGCTCCCCTCGAATAACTCGAGGAAGAGATCGAAGAACACGGGGCAGATCTTCAGGGTGAAGCCTTTCTTTCCAAAGATCCGGTTTTTGATAAAACTCCTCCGGTGTGTATCCCCAGATGCTTTGACACCGGGGGCTTTCGTAGAGAACTTGGCTGAGATCTGCGGAACAGACGAAGAAACTCACCGGCACAGCCTCGGCCATTTCCCGAAAGCGGGCTTCGCTTTCCCGCAAAGCTAGTTCCACCTGCTTTTGTTGGGTAATGTCGCGGCTGCTGCACACAATCCCCTGCACTAAAGGATCCTGCAAAAGGTTGGTGCAGCAGCTCTCCAGCCACACCCAATGGCCATCGGCGTGCTGCAACCGATAGACAAAGCTGAGCGTCTCGCCTGGGCTAGCTCTTAGGCGCTGGAAAGCGTTGACAACAGCCTGTCGATCTTCAGGGTGGATCCACTCCCAAGGCAGCGGCTCTCCCTCTTCAAGACAGCGCCCTAGGATCCTCTTAGCCGCCGGTGAGTTAAGGCAATGCAACCGGTCCTGGCCGTCAATTCGGCACAAGATCTCATGGCTGTTGTTGATGAAGGCGCGAAAGCGCTCCTGCTGCTCTACTAGCTCTTGTTGCAGGCGCTTTAGCTCGGTGATGTCTAGGCTAACGCCGAGAACCCCCCGCCCTTCCGATTGCTCTCTCAGGGGCACGACTACGGAATAGGTATAGCGCTCTTCTCCCTGAACGAGCTCTTTCCCCTCGTACTTGACAACTTCCCCTCGAAGGGCGCGGGCGACATACTCTTGCCAGTCCCCGTGTTCTCGATCCACCTCCTCCAAAGAAGTGCCCAGCAGATCGCCAAACCAGGCGCGGTCGGTGGCATTTTGTAAAATCAGCACTCCTTGAGGATCCCTGGCCCACACCGATAACGGCAGGGCATCTAGCACAGCGCGCAGTTGGGCTTCCCGCAGCCGCAGGTTTTCTTCCCATTGCTTCTTCTCGGTAATGTCTCGGCCTAGCCCACGAATAAACTGCAACCGGCCCCGCCAGTCAAAGATGCCCTGGTTGACCCACTCCAACCAGCGCACCTCTCCCCGCCCATCTATTAACCTACTGACTTGGCTAAAGAAGGGGTGCTGAGGAGTGAGCTGGGCTATTTTCTGCCGCACCTCCTCTTGCTCCTCTACTGGCAGGGCCTCAAGCCAGCGCCTGCCCCGCCAATCGCCTAAAACCTTCCGACAAGTTTCGTTGCACTCCACAACCGTTGTATCCGCCCGCGCCAGCATGACGATGTCTGCAAAGCCCAGCTGAGCTTGCTGCAGCCGCCGCCTTTGCCAGTAAATAAGCCCTGCTAGAGAAGATCCCCAAAGGACTAGCCAAAGCCAAGTGGGCAAGGTGTTCTGGCTGAGTAAGGTAATCAGGTTAACCAAATCTCCAGGGACGCTCATAGAAGTTAGGCTGGCCGATTAATCGGTAGCATTTCTAACCTAGACTCAGGCTGGCCGATTAATAGGTAGCATTTCTAACCTAGACTCAGGCATTGTGCCAGCATTTCCGCTATCTCCCTGGGGAGGACAGCATTCCCTGACAAGGGAGCTTCAGGATAAGGGGTTCTTTTTTGGATTTCCTGAGTGTTTAGTTAGATAGATATGCTTGAATCCAGCCCACCAGCCGCTGAGAGAGCACGAAAGCCTCTGGCTCGCTCCCTTTTACGCCTACTTGGCTATTGAAGCAAGCGATGACCTCCTCTTTTGGATCAGGTTGGGAAGGGTCTTCGCGAAACTGGAGCCGCACCTGACTTTGGACTTGGAAACTCTCTTGGGCTTGGTTATCTAAGAGCTCCCAGCCTACCCGATGTATCCGCACCCCTTGCAATTGAGCCAAGGGATAGGAGAACGCCTGCTGCCGCCAAATTCCCCAAGGGCCACGCAGACGGGTTAAGGTGACCCGTTGGTTTTCGCGATCCAAGCTCAAGATTTGCCCCAACCCCCAAGGGATCCCAGTCCATAGGCCCACCCCCACAAGCACCAACCCCAAGAGCAGCGAACGAGCCCACAGCTGGGATCCCAGCGCCAACAGCCCTAGGTCCACAACCACTCGCCAGGCCAGTTGCTCAGGGGTAAACCTTTGCAGGGCAATCCGCAGCCGTCTGGGGTTGCGCTCCAGGACTTGCAGGTGAAGTGGTGCCATGAAAGCGGATCCCGTTTTTGGGGCCAGTTTACCAGGTGCCTTAGAACCCTAGAACTCAGGCTCGGCAAAAAACTCTGACAAATCCAAGGCAAAACCAGGGATCACCTCTTCGCCTTCCAGAATGTCCCCTGGCCGCTTCAATGCTGCGGGCTCAGGCTGGCGGTAGACTAAAACATACTTTTCTTCGGGATGAATGACCCAAACAAGGCGGGATCCATTTTCAAAGTACTCGACGATTTTATTGTGGATCTCTCCCACTGTGTTGACTTCAGAGAGAACTTCTACAACCAAATCTGGGGATCCCTCGATATAGCCCTTGGGGATCCCGCCAAGGGATCGCAGCCGCTCCTTGGAGAAGAAAGAACAATCTGGGGAGCGGCGATTGCCAGATTTCATCTTAAACGAAGTATCGGAGTCAAAAGTAAAGCCAATCTTTTGGCTGCGAACATAGGCACCTAGGAGGATGTGAATCAAACTTACATAGTATCCATGCCTTGCACTTGCCGAACCCAAAGCAATCAGCTTCCCATCGACAACTTCATAGCAATTGCCATCATCGGGCAGAGCCATAAACTCTTCATCAGTCCAAATCTTCCGAGAAGCTGTTGCAGAGCTTTCGGCAGGTTCCTTTGCTAGCCTTTCCAGAGCTTCAATCATGGTAGCCCTCTCAGATAGCTAAAACAACTAAGGGATCCTCGCTTGGGCAAACACATCCTGGGGGACAACCTTCAAGCCGGGCAGAAACTCATCTTGGATGGCTTGGGATCCCGTAAAAGTCCGCGGCGGGGCATCGGGGTAGAAAACGGTGATGCTCTTGGCTTGGGGATCCACAACCCAAACGCGAGGGATCCCAGCTTCCAGATAGTCCGCTGCTTTTTGAAGTACAGCCCCAAAACTCTGGCCGGGAGAAAGAATCTCCACTACCAGTTCGGGAGCGACGGGACAAGGGCCGTCTTCCTCAAGCTGCGCTGGCCAGCGTTCAAAGGAAACATAGAGCAAATCGGGAACAGGAAGCCAATCTTGATCCTGCCTTTGCAAAACAACTGCCAGCTCTGTGTACACATCCCCCTTGCCTTGACACCAGGCATCCAGAATGAAAAGCAGCCGCTTCTGCAAAGAGGCATGAAATCTCTGAGGAGACATCGGCAAATCTTTGGGAACAGCTTGTCCATTGACCAGCTCATAGGTAGTATCTTCCTCTGGCAAGGCGAGAAACTGTTCGGGAGTAAGTTTTGGATGAGCAATCGACAGCTCTTCGGTCGATAGCATGCCAGGATCCCTCTCGTTCTAGAGGCCAACTGCTTTCTAGTTCTAGGCTAACTTTGGGTTTTTCGCCTTCACTGCGCGGGAAAAGGCCTCTTGTTTTTGGGAAGGGGGGGCTTCCAGGTTGCGGTAGCTTGCCAGCGGTTGTGCTTTGATGCGTTGCAGACCCACCTGGAGGATCCCTATGGCTAAAACCCTTTTGACCACCCTGGGCACTGGCGACTACACCGAGACGACGTATTTCTTTGGGGAGCAAAGGGCAGACAAAACCTGCTACGTCGCCAAGGCCCTCTGCCAGCTCTTTGAAATTGATAGAATCATCCTCCTGCTGACGGAGGAGGCCCGCGCCAAGCACTGGGGCCGCTTGCAGGAGTCCTTGCCACCCCAGGTGGAGAAGGTGGCCAAAGCCATTCCTGAGGGCAAAACGGAAGCGGAGACCTGGGAGATTTTCGACGTGCTGGTCGATGGCATCGAGCCCAACAGCCGGCTGCTTTTTGATATCACCCACGCCTTTCGCTCCATCCCGCTGCTGGTGCTCTTGGGAGCCGCCCTTTTGCGCAAGGCCAAAAATGTCGAGATCCAGGGGCTCTACTACGGCCTCTACCGCCCTGGCCAGGCGGAGACCCCCATTATCGATCTCACGCCGGCCATTCGGCTTCTGGACTGGCTGACGGCCAGCGACAAGTTCATCAGCACCGGCTCGGCAGTAGAGCTGGGCCAGCTTTTGGACACCGTTCAACGGGACTTCTACCGACAGCAAAGGCCCGGCAAAGGGGATCCCCGGCCCACCCGGCTGCAGGGCTTTGGACAGGCCATCCGCGACATCTCCCGTTCCCTAGAGCTGGTGAGGCCCGTCAGCCTGCAGGAGGACTTGCGCAAGTTACAACGCCACCCTACCGAGGAGTTGGCCAAGGAAGCGGGCCAATTTGCCAAGCCCCTTGGCCTACTGCTGCAAAGTATTCAAGATAGCTACAGCCAACTGGCGCTGCCGGCAGAAAAGGCGGCGGATCCCCAAGCGCAAGTTCAAAAGCACTTTCAACTGCTGCGCTGGTATGTTGAAAAGCGCCTCACCACCCAAGCCATTCTCTTGGCCCGCGAGTGGGTGGTCTCCGCCCTTTGCCTCTGTGAGGGGCTCCAAAGCTACCGCGAACGAGAAGCGCGGCAAGAAGTTGAACACCAGTTGGGATCCCTTATCCAGCGGAGAAAGCAGCTCTTGGGAGATCCCCCTGCAACTGGCGAATCAGGGTCATCCCTCATCCAGCAAGAGGAGCAGCTTCAGTTTCTTCCTCCCATTGCCGCCCACGTTTCGGATGTGAAGCAGCTTGCTGATCTTTGGTCTTGCCTAAGCGAATACCGCAACGACGTGGCCCATGGGCAGATGAATCCCGATCCCCTAGGCGGCGAGGCCTTGGAGAGCTTTGTGCTGCAGAAGCTGCTGCCCAGCTTGGAGGCGCTGTTTCCCGAATTGACTCGGCTAGAAAAGGATCCCTCCGCTTCTTGGTAAACCCAAGACATTGGCAGCTTCGTTCCCGCTTTTCAAGCCTAGTTAAAAAGTTGGCCAAGCTCAAGCTTGATCCTCCCAGACGACCAGAAAAAAAGCTGAAGAAATCTACGAAGCAAGGGGGATCGACGGATGGTGTTTTGTAGCCTCTGTAACCTCGACACCAGACGGCTGCCGGGTTCTTGTCTTTGTTGTTCTAAACGTCCCCTTCCTGCTGCGAGAACACCATGGCTTATCACTACTGGCAAGCGAAGCTTTAGGGTCTGCTGCACGACCCCGCCCTCAAGGCCCTCCACGACGCCTCTGGCCGCGCCAAGGAAGGACTGTGGCCAAACCTAGCTGCCCCTCCACGCACACCGCCCCCGTGGAGAGGCCCGAGACATCCTTTGTGCCCTCGGCCAGCTTGTTGGCCTCCTGGAAGAGCGTCCCCGCATCCCCGCCCAGGTAGGCGGTGTAGACCACGCTCCCCTGGAAGATCGCTCCCGGGGTCTCCGAAGTAAAGCAAACCTTGTAGTCCAGGCTGACTCCCGTGAGGTTCACCCGGGGGTCGGGGGTGTACTGGATCACCACGGGGCCCACCGTCTTGGGGTTGGGGCTAATGCCCTCCTACCCCACCGTGAAGGTGCCCGAGAGGTCGGCGTAGTTCAGGACGTTGACCTCGTAGTTGAAAGGGACGCCGCAAGCGGCAACCCCCAAAGGGAGCCCTACCCAGAGCCAGCCCTTAGCCAGAAAGCCATACCCTTTGCCTTTACGCATTCCTGCCTCCTTTCCGGGACCTCTAGGGTCCCTACCTCCATCTTCCTCAGGGGGGCTTACAAAAACCTTAACCCCCTCAAAGCTGGGCTGGCTGGTCTTGCGGTTTCCCCTGGCCCTCCTTCCCATCCCCCTTGGGCTTCTCCTTGCCCTGGTCCTCCAGCCTCTTCGTGAGCCCCTCCAGCAGGCGCTCCGAGAACCCCAGGGCCACGAAGAGCCCGTAGGCGGCGGGCGGGCTGAGGAGGGGTCTTAGCCCCCCTCCCAAAGCCTGGGCCTCCACCAGGGCCCAGAAGACCAAGTACCCCCCCACCGCCCCCAAGGCCCCCAGCACCGGGGCCAGGAAGAGGGGAACCCAGTAGGCCCCGTAGTCGGTGGGAAGCTCTTTCGTGGCCACCACCCGCAGGAGCCGGGAAAGGGCTCCCCCGAGGAAGCCCAGAACAAGCCCCGTCTCCAGGCTTAGCCCGTTGGGAAGCCCGGGATCGAAGCACCCCAGAGCCACCCCCAGGCCAAGCCCCACCAGGAGAAGCCAGGCCGCCTTGTTGTGCAGGGTGAGGAGCCGGGCGTACCTCGCGTCCCGGGCGCCGTGGAGAGCGGCTAAAAACTCCTCCAGGAGGGCCCTTTGCACCCTGGGATCTGGCTTTTGGCAACACCGGGCGTTGGATTCTGCTTGACCCGAACCCTGGCCGGAACCTCCACCCTGGGATGGGGACCCCTGTTGGGGGTCCTGGCCCTCCAGGCCTAGGGCACACTTTAGCTGTTTCTGCCAAAGCGCCCTTTCCTCCTCCGAGAACTCCCCGAGCTCCCCCAGGCCCCGCACCAGGCGGGCCCTCACCTCCTCATCACTC
>NZ_JANSHJ010000005.1:38627-106830 GCF_047502615.1 Synechococcus sp. W60.3
TATCATTATCGTCAGAGATACAAGGGTGAAAAGTATACGGTTATTGGAGCTATTTCCTTGAGAGGTGTAGTTGGCTGTCGTGTCATCAAGGGTGGGATGAAGAAAGGAGACTTTTTGGAGTTTTTGAGAAGCGAGCTATGTCCGAAGCTAGATGCGAGGAAGGTTGTGATTATGGACAATTTAAATATCCACAAGAGTCGGGAAGTTGAGGAATTGATTAGGGGGACAGGAGCACGAATCCTATACCTGCCTGTGTATGCGCCGGAGTTGAATCCCATTGAGATGATGTGGTCAGTGTTGAAGCATTTTACTCGGCAGCTTTGCAGAATTGGGAAATATAGCATGGAGCAGATAGTGAAGACTTCTTTACTACTGATCAATCCATCCTCCTTCCGAAGTTGGTTTGCTAAGTGCTGCTATTGTACCCCTTGAGCCCTTAACAGGCTGTAACTGCAAGATTGTAGTCTGCAGCGGCAGGAAAGGTTTTCACAAGCCCTATGCCCTGGCAACTTTGCATCGCTTGGGTCGGCGGGGGGAAGGCCAGTACGACCGATTTGTGTGCGGGGGTGTCCAGGGTGGTGCTGTGCCTTCTCCGGTTTGGATTGCCGATTTGGATGATGACCAAGTGGTTACTGTTTTTGGGGCAACGGTGGATCCTAGGAGAAAGTATCTCGACGATCTCAAGAGAGGTGCTGATGACTTTCAAGTCATCTGGCCCTTGAGATAGAAGAAACCTTTTCTACCCCGCCTTGCACCACAAGGCTTTCAGGCCCCAAAGCTCCCTCGCCGGAGCCCTTTTTGCCGACTTTTTTCTGGATCCCTCGCAAATGGGCCTTGCATTCCTTGCCCTGCTTGGGTTTAATGGGGCTCAAGTTCCCCCTTCGGGGGGATCCCTAGAAATTGGAAACTTTTTTACGCCGTGCGCAACTACCTGGTCGATTTCCTGGTCAGCCGCGCCGCGACGCTCGCGCACGGGCGTGCGCCCGAGCACCCACCGGAGGTCATGCCCGGCGTCGACAGCGAGCCAGAGTCCGGCCGCAGCGCGGCCGGCATCTCATTTCAGCGCGCGGCCGCAACTGCCGCCGCACATCCATCCATTGACCGTCAGAGGGAAGCACTATGAACCGCAACGACGTTACCGAGAAGATCATCGCCACCAAGGTGGCGAAGGGTATTAAGTGGTCGGAGATCGCCGAGCGCGTTGGCCTGAGCAAGGTGTGGGTGACCGCCGCTTGCCTCGGCCAGATGACGCTGACTGATGAGCAGGCCGACGTGGTCGGCGAGATCTTCGACCTCACCGCCGAGGAAAAGAAGTGGCTGACCGTGGTGCCGTACAAAGGCTCGCTGCCCACTAGCGTGCCGACCGATCCGCTGATCTACCGCTTCTACGAGCTGGTCAACGTCTACGGCACCACCCTCAAGGAGCTGATCCACGAGGAGTTCGGCGACGGCATCATGAGCGCGATTGATTTCAAGATGGACCTGCAGCGGGAGGCCGACCCTAAGGGCGACCGCGTCCGCATCGTCATGAGCGGCAAGTTCCTGCCGTACAAGACCTACTGACGTCGTCGGCGCGCGCGGCGGCCGGCCCCGGGCGCCGATGGCAGGGTGTCGCCGCCGATCACCCTGGTTTCGGGCGCGTCACCGCACAGCGCGAGTGCCTCGTCGATCGTGTGCACCGTTTGCGCGCTGTCGGCGGCCGAGCCGCGCTGATGGGTGAGGACGATGTGGGTGCGGCCCGGCAGCGGGCGAAAGCGTGGCGGCAGCGACTCCCAGGTCTTGCGGCCCATGATCAGCGGCTCACCGAGCGCGGCGCGCGCCTCGTGGCGGCAAGTTCCCCCTTCGGGGGGATCCCTGGAAATTGGAAACATCTGCCAGAATCCCTACTAGCTACAAGCTCAAGTCCCCCCTTTGGGGGGAAAAGAAAATGGGGAAAAACCTCACCCTCTGGCATCGGCTAGCGCGCCGCTATGGGCTTAGGCTCCTGGAGGCTGCCGATATAGCCGTCAACGGCTCGCGGCCTTGGGATCTACAAGTCCACGACGAGCGGCTTTACCTGCGCTGCCTGCTCCAGGGATCCCTGGGCTTTGGCGAGGCCTACATGGAGGGCTGGTGGGATTGCTCGGCTATTGACGAGCTGGTTTGTCGTCTCCTGACGGCCCAGGTGCCGCAGCGGGTGGGTTGGCTAATTCAGCCTCTAGTGGCTTTGGACAGTTACTTTGTCAACCGCCAGCGGGGCAAGGGGGCATTTGTGGTTGGCCAGCGCCACTACGACATTGGCAACGATCTCTATGAGGCCATGCTGGATCGCCGCATGATCTACAGCTGTGCCTATTGGGATGGGGGCGCGCAAACTCTGGATGAAGCCCAAGAAGCTAAGCTTGACCTCATTGCCCGCAAGCTGGAACTCCAACCCGGCATGCGGGTGCTCGACATCGGCTGTGGCTGGGGCGGCACAGCCCAGTACCTGGCCGAACGCTACGGGGTGCAGGTTGTGGGGATTACTGTTTCCAAAGAGCAAGCCAAACTGGCCAGCGAACGCTGCCGCGGCCTGCCGGTCGAGATTCGGTTAGAAGACTATCGCCAGACCCAGGGAAAGTTTGATTGCATCCTTTCTGTCGGCATGTTTGAACATGTTGGCTACCGAAACTACCGAACGTTTATGCAGGTAGCCCGTCGCCTCCTCAAAGACGATGGCTTGTTTCTTCTCCACACCATCGGCGCCAACGTTGCCTACCAGGGTCGGGATCCGTGGATTGAACGCTACATTTTCCCCAACTCGATGCTGCCCTCGCCTCGTCTGATAACAGCGGCTTTTGAGGGTCTGTTTGTACTGGAAGACTGGCACAACTTTGGCATCAACTACGTGGCCACCCTAAAAGCTTGGCACGCCAATTTTGAGCGGGCATGGCCACAACTGGCCGGCCGCTACGGCGAGCGCTTTCGCCGCCTGTGGCGGCTTTATTTGCTGATGAGCGCCGGCAGCTTCAAGGCCCGTGCCAGCCAGCTTTGGCAACTGGTCCTCTCGCCCAGGGGAGTAAGGGACGGCTATCGCTCGGTGCGGTAGCGAAGACAACCCTTCCCTCTTTGGCTTTTCCGACCCACCCCCGCGCGCAGTAGGCGCTCTCGGCGAGGGTGTTATGATTGATTATCATTCTCATTCAGGCCAGTGGGTTGATGCCCGAAGCTCTGCGGCAGATTGTAGGTCGCTTTCAAAAGGCCAGAACCTCCCGTCAGAAGTACGAATTGCTTCTGGCCTATGCCAAGCGCCTGCCCCCTTTCCCCGAGTCGCAGCGAACAGAGGAGAATCTGGTGCGGGGTTGTGCCTCGCGGGTGTGGCTGGCCACCGAGCTAAAAGACGGCAAGGTCTACATCCAAGGGGATGCCGATGCCCAGTTGGTCAAGGGCTTGGTGGCTGTTTTGGCGGAGGGGTTGAGCGGTCTGCGCCCAGAGGAGATCCTGGAGGTTTCCCTAGAGTTTGTGCGGGAGATGGGCCTCAACTTTAGCCTTAGCCCTTCCCGCAGCAATGGCCTGGTGAGCATGTTTTCGCTGCTGCAGCAGCGGGCCTTGGCTTTTCAGAAGTCAGGCGCTTCCGGCTCTGCTGTCTCTGTCGTCTTGTGAGGTACTAAGGCTCATGGCTGATAAAGCTAACTCTCTGCGTTCGGCTCGACCTGTGCGGTCACTGGTCTCGCTGGTGGCCGCCCTCTCGGTCGGGATCCTGGGCGGCTTGCAGATGCGCCAAGAAGAGTCCCAGGCGCAGCAGGGATCCGCCCCCCCGAAGGTGGTGACCACCATCCTGCCGATGACGCAATTTACCCGCGCCGTGGCGGGGGATCGGGCGGAGGTGAGGCCTCTCATCCCTCCCCAGATGGGGACCCACAGCTTTCAGGCTCGGCCCGAAGACGCGCGTCTGCTGGCCCAGGCAGATGTGCTGGTGATCAATGGGTTGGGAATGGAGACCTTTTTGGAGGGATTGCTCGCCAACGCTGGAAACCCCAAGCTGCGCCTTATTGACAGCAGCCAAGGGATCCCGACTCTGCAGACGGAGGAGCCAGAGCATGGGCATTCCCACGGCCACAGCCATGGACACTCCCACAGTCACCCTCATGAGCACAGCCACGGCGAGTTAAACCCCCACATCTGGCTGGATCCGCGGCGGGCCATCCGGCAGGTGGAAAACATCCGCGACGGTCTCATGGCTGCGGATCCCGAGGGGGCAGAGATTTACCGCACCAACGCGGCTGCCTTTATCGAGAAGCTCAAGGCTTTGGACGAGGAAATTGAGCGGCGCCTAGCCCCCTTTGCAGGGAAAAAGTTTGTGGTCTTCCACAACTTTGTCCCCTACTTTGCCGAGCGTTACAACCTCAAGGCCGAGTTCTTGGTGGAGATCCCGGAAGCCAATCCCTCGCCGGAAGATGTGCGGCGGGTCATGGAGACGGTACGGCAGTCGGGCTTAAAGACCATCCTAGTGGAGCCCCAAGTGGGCAAAGACAACCCCTTTGAGGTCTTAGCCCGAGACCTGGGGGTACAGGTCCGCGTTTTCGATCCCATCGAAACGGCTGGCCCAGAGGGTCTGGAGCCGGAGTACTACCTAACCGTCATGCGGCAAAACGTGGAGAACCTGGTCTCCGCCTTTGAGAAGGAAAAGGCCTGGGTTCCCCTGCAGTTGCCTTTGGTGGGCCAAGCTGCCCTCGAACACCTGCTGGCGAGGGGGCGATGACCTCCCACTTGGGCGAAGTTGTCCTTTGGGTGGAGGGGCTGACGGTCTATCGGGGATCCCAGTTGGCCGTGCAGAATGTGTCGTTTGCGCTGGGGGCGGGATCCCATACGGCCATTGTCGGCCCCAATGGTGCCGGCAAGAGCACGTTGGTGCAGGCCATCCTGGGCATCCTGCCGCGGCAGTGTGGCTCGATTGGCATTCTGGGAGAGCCGCTGCGCCTGTCGGGGTACTTGCCCCAGAAAGTGCGGCAGCAGATTGCCTACGTGCCCCAGCGGTTGCAGTTCAACCCCGCCATCCCCCTGACCGTGGCGGAGTTTGTCGCCCTGGGCTGGGGATCCCTCAAACCTCGCTGGCCCTGGCAGCAGCAAGCTGCTCGGCAGGAAGCCGTCCAGAAAGCCCTGCAACGGGCCGAGGCTCTACACCTGGCCTCTAAACTCCTGGGTCAACTCAGCGGCGGCGAGCTGAAACGGGTGTTGCTGGCCTATTGTCTAGTTTGGCCGCGGCGGCTCCTAGTGCTGGACGAGGCCCCCGCTGGCCTGGATAGCCCCAGTGAAGGGGAGTTCTATCGGCTGTTGGAAGAGCTGCGCCGATCCCTGGGCTGGGCCATTTTGCAGGTCTCCCACGACCTGGAGATGGTCTCTCGCCACTGCGACCGCGTGTTGTGCCTCAATCGCTCCCTGATCTGCCAGGGATCCCCCGAGGTGGCCTTGGCCCCAGAGATGCTGAGCTGCGTCTACGGCCCCGAGTTTGCCCGCTACATCCACCATCACTGAGGAGGGGAAATGCTGGAGACCTGGGCGCGGGTGGTGGAATTGCTGCAGTTGCCCTTCATGCAGCGGGCCCTCCTAGGCGGGGTCCTCACAGGGGTGACGGGGGGACTGCTGGGCAGTTTTGTCATCTTTCGGCAGTTGGCGTTTTTTAGCGATGCCCTGGGGCATTCGGCGCTCTTGGGTATTGTCCTGGGAGTGGTTCTGGGACTGAATCCTACGGCGGTGCTGATGGTGTTTGGGGTGGTGTTTGCCCTGGGCGTGACCTTTATCCTGGAACGCACCCAGCTTTCGCCGGATACGGTGCTGAACATCATCTACTCTTCCTCCCTGGCCCTAGCCATCCTCGGCTTGAGCCTGATCCCTGGCTACCGCGGCAACCTCAACCAACTGCTCCTCGGGGACATCCTGGGCATCAGCCCGCCGGCCCTCTGGATGAGCGGCCTGCTCCTGCTGCTGGCCCTGGGGTACATTGGGCTGACTTTGACTGCCCAGATGTTGCTGACCCTGGATGAGTCGTTGGCGCGGGCGCGGGGGGTGGAAGTGGGCTGGCAGCGGCTGGCCTTTGTGGTGTTGCTGGCCCTGGTGGTGGCCCTGTCGATCCGCTCGGTGGGGGTGCTGCTGGTAAGCGCCTTTGTGGTCATCCCCGCTTCGACGGCGCGGCTTTTGGGATCCAGCTTTACAACCTATGTGCTGCTAGCCATGGCCTTGGGAGGCTTGAGCGCCGTGCTGGGGATCCTCCTTTCGGCAGCCTTTAATCTGCCCTCCGGACCCAGCATTGTTGCCACCCAGTTGCTCTTTTTTCTCCTAGCGATGGCACTAAAGGGGGTATGGCAACTCCTACGCCTCTAGCTGCCGGCAACCCCAAAAGCCCTCTGAAACGGCCTTTCCCCCCAGACCTGGCCAAAGAGGCGGCGGTAGCTTTCCGGGAAGACCTGGCCCATGAGGGTAGGCTGCTCGTAAACCCGCTTTAGGGTGTTGAGATCCCGTTTGGTGATGGTGGGCACCCGCAGCAGGCGGCGATTGCCAGTGGCCTCGGCGTGGTGGCCGCCGTACATCAGATCCCGCGGGTTGGGACTATGGCCCCACAGCCCCAGCCCATGGCCAATCTCGTGCCGAGCCACTGCCGTAACTTCTGCCAGCCCCTGGCCTTCGACGATAACGATGCGCACCCGCTGCTGCAGCGAACCATCGGCAGCGAAGAAAAACTCTGGGCGGGCTGCCCCCACTATTCCCTCGCCAATGGGAGGAACGCGGTAGATGCTCATCCCGTAGAAGGCCTCCTCTTCTTTGGCTACCACCTTGAGCGGGATATAGGCCGACCACTCCTTCACCGCCTGCTCCACAAAGGCTTTCCACTGGGGGTGATCCCCCTGGATGTAGACGGGGATGGGGTAGAAGGCCCACTGGGCATAAGCTCCGCCTGGCAGCAGCGGCTCGATCTCTTCGAAGTAGTCTCCCGCCGACTTGTCGTAGGCGTAGCGGGCTAGGCCTGGGGGCAGCTTGAGGCGAACCGGCTGCGGCAGCTCTTCCAGGGGTCTCTGCGCCTGGGCCAGGGATCCCACCCCCCCTACCGCCAGGGCAAGGAGCATTGCGCAGGCAATAACCCCAAGCTGAAGGATGGAACGCCGCCGCCAGACCATACCTTGGGTCTCTCCCTTTCTGATTAAAGGCTATTGACTGGAAAGGCCCACGTCGATGCCAGCCGAGGGATCCCCTGGCCCAGAAGTGGCGGAATTGGCTACACTGAGAGTCTGCTGTCCCTAGCTTGGCCAAAGGTTTCCCATGCAGCTTCGTCTTGGCGAGCCGCCTCTAACGCAGGCCGAATGTGCCCTGGTCTACTGCTTTGCCCCCAGCGGCGAAAACGCCACCTTCCCGCTGCCTGCTGAGATCGCTTCCCTGGACGAGAAGGTATGGTCGGGGCTGGTGGCGGAAGCGGCTCAGGAACAGAAGTTTCAGGGCAAGCCCAACAGCAGCCTCGCCCTGCGCCTGCCAGGGCCTATCCGCAAGCTGGTGCTGGTGGGGCTGGGGGATCCCGCAGCGCTGACTTTGGAAGGACTGCGACGGGCTACTGCCAACGGCCTGCGCCAGGCCCACAGCCTTAAAGCCAAGCAGGTAGTGCTGTCTTTGCCGGAAACTGGCTTGGATCAGGGGCGAGCAGTGCAGGCAGTGGCCGAAGCCAGCCTCCTAGTGGCCCACCAGGATAACCGCTTCAAATCTCCCCCCAAGCCCGACGAAGAGCGCGGCTTTGCCGTTGAGGAAGTCACGCTCTTGGTGCCAGGACTGGCCCAGGCTCGCCAAGACTGTGAGAACGCCCTTCAGCGGGCCACCGAGATGGCTGCCGGGACAATCCTAGCCCGCGAACTGGTGGCTGCCCCGGCCAACGTCGTCACGCCCCCTGCCCTGGCTGACACTGCCCGGCAACTGGCCCAAGACTACGGCCTAGAGGTGGAGATCCTGGGTCGGGAAGAGTGCAAAGCCCTAGGCATGGGGGCTTTCCTAGGCGTGGCCCAAGCCTCGGATCTGCCGCCTCAGTTTATCCACCTCACCTACAAGCCCAAAGAAGGGGATCCCGTTGCCAAGTTGGCCCTGGTGGGCAAGGGCCTCACCTTCGACTCCGGCGGCCTCAACATCAAAACCGACTCCCGCAGCATTGCCATGATGAAAACCGACATGGGCGGAGCGGCAGCCGTCTTGGGAGCGGCCCGTGCGCTAGCCGCCCTCAAGCCGCGGGTAGAGGTGCATTTTATCGTGGCCGCCACGGAAAACATGATTAGCGGTCGGGCCCTGCACCCGGGAGACATCCTCACCGCTTCCAACGGCAAGACCATCGAGGTCAACAACACCGATGCCGAGGGCCGTCTCACCCTGGCTGATGCCCTGGTGTTTGCCGAGAAACTAGGGGTGGACGCCATTGTTGACCTAGCGACCTTGACCGGCGCCTGCGTCATTGCCCTAGGAGAGGAAATCGCCGGCCTCTTCACCCCCGACGAGAAGCTGGCCCAGGAGCTGCAGCAGGCAGCCAACCTCTCTGGCGAAAAGATCTGGCGCTTACCCCTGGAAGAGAGCTATTTCGAGGGCCTCAGCTCCACCGTAGCCGACATGAAAAACACTGGCCCCCGCTCTGGCGGCTCCATCACTGCCGCCCTCTTCCTTAAGCAATTTGTGGAGAAAACCCCCTGGGCCCACTTAGACATAGCTGGTCCCGTCTGGGCTGAAAAAGACTCGGGCTACACCAACAAAGGCGCCACTGGCTACGGCGTGCGCACCCTCGTGGAATGGGTCTTGGCACGGGAGATGGCAGCCACCTCCTCTTAGCCTCGCTGCCTGCTGTTGTCTGCTGGTTCCAAAGTCCTGCGCAAGTGTTGGGGGGTGGCGCGGCAGCGGCACAGAGTGCCTGGGAATTGCCTACAGCTTACAGGGCTGTCTAAACTTGCAGCTCCTTTCCTTGAGCTGTCTTGAGCAGCATAGGAATGCTCACAGCTTGACCCATCTGCCTCACTTTTACTTGGGTCAAGGGTAAGAACTCTACTTAAAAGTTACGGTGTAAAAGTTACAGTAGCTGAACCAGAAATCGCTGGCGGCGCGCCATTGCTCAAGAGAGTAACTGGTGGGTTGGTGTAGGTCACTGGTAGTGGTGGTGGTGGAGGCAGGGGCGGAGCTTGCTCGACCGATACAGAAACCACGCAGGAGGCGCCTGCGGCTAGGCTTCCGTTCATGAGAGAAATCGCGGTCCCAAGGGGAGGTGCCGTAAGCATACCACAGGTGTTTGAGGTAACTGCTGGATTCGTAATTCGTAACCCTGTGGGCAAAATGTCGATGAAACTGAGGCCGGTTATGGGAACAGTTGCAGTGTTCGTAATTGTGAAGACAACAGCCACGACGTTGCCGTTTTGAGTCGAGTTAGGAACAAACTGCTTATTGAACGTTGGAGCAGGAACCGAGATCACTGACAGATTAACAGGTGTGCTTTGAACAGCAGGAGCCTGGTTACTGGTCAGAGTTACGGCAGGGTTAGTATAGGTACCTGTGCCTGCAGCAACAACCTGAACAGTAACTGTACAAGTTGCATTGGCAGCCAGTGTTCCACCGCTTAGAGTGATTAGGGCCGCGCCTGAAGTCGGAGCAAATGATCCACCACAGGTATTGGTGAAGTTGGGCGGAGTGGCAACAACTAACCCTGCAGGCAGGTTGTCTGCAAAGTTGAGGCCAGTCAGTTGGATCCCGGAGTTGTTGGTGATTGTGAAGCTTAGGGTTACGGGAACACCCACTGAGGTTGTGGAAGGACTGAAGCTCTTAGTAAACGTCGGGGCAGCCAGGGGGCCTGGAGGCAGGCCAACGATGCTGGGAGAGGGATTTGGAGTGGGCAGGGGCGGGATCGTCGGCGCCGACACAGGAGGGGGCACAAGAGGGCTGGGTTGACCTGGGGGAACAGATCCAATCGGAGGAGTGGATGGCAGCCCTACCCCCGTTCCTCCAGGTTCTGTATTCGGGTTTTGCACAGGGATGATTGGCCCTGGCAGCGAGCTGATTGGATTCCCCTCTTTAGTTTGTTGACAAGCTGTTAGCAAGCCCAAGCACAAGCAAGCCAAAACCCCAGCTACTTTTCCCGTTTTCATTCCCTCATCCTCCTGCCATTCAACTCTCTCGTGGCACAGATACAAACAGCTTTGCTCAGCTCCAGCTTAGGTGGCTTGGGCGCGCGCTTCCAGCCTCAGAGCTTGACCAAATGAATCTCGAATGACCACGATTACCAAAACCCTTTCTCCCGCAGCAACGTTGGTGTTGTAGGCGGCTGGATCCGCCGGGAAGGTGAAGCCGTTGGTAAGCGTGATCCCGTTGATTCGGTCGTCGTAGCTATTGCCTCTGCCTATCAGCGTATTTCTAAACTGCTCAATTGCCGTCGGCAAAAAGATGCTGGTAATATCCGTGCCGCGACTGATGTTAAAAAACTGAACCTCTACGCTCCTGATCACTCCTGGAGCAAGTAAGCCGCGCAAGGTGATAGTTACAAAGGCGGATCCCACTGGGGGAATCACAGCAGGGTTTGCCGGGGCGGACAGCAAAAGATTAAACTCCCCATCTGGAGCTGGCCGCAAGCTAGGCGGATCCGGTAGGTCGGGTTGAACCGGCGGTGGGGTGATGGGGGCAAAGTCCGGCCCTGGGCGGAAGGTGATAGGCGTGAGATTGGGGGCAATCGTGGGGGCAACGGCCACAGGAGGAGGCGTGGCACCGCTAGAAGCCAGTAGAGGCGGCACCCCGCTGGTGGTCTCGCTACTGCAGCCGGTAATTAGCGCAACCGAAGCACAGGTTGCCCAAAGAGAGAGGCCGCCACGGCCAAGGGCTGAGCCAAAACGTCGTCTCATCGAAAAATCTCCACTCACTCACACCACAGCAAACGTCTTAGGCAGCGTCCAGCGGGGATCCACCGAGCTTGCTCAAGTCTTATGCATCTGCACAATGTTCAAGGGGGATGCCTGCTGTTAGTTCTACTGCATCCTAGAGCGTTGTCAAGCAAGCGGCAGAGCAAATGCAAGAAATTGTTCTGGAAATGGCCCATCCCCTAGATATGGGGTATCATAGCCTCGAGCAGGGGCGGCCAGCTTACCTGTAGCGTTAGGGGTTGGGTGCCTTCTCCCCATTTTGTGTGTGGATTTGCCCAGATTTAAGGTGTGTGAGGAAGTGCCGTATGAACTTCAAAGGTCGCTCGTTGGCGGTTTTGTGTGGAGTCTTGCTGCTAGGCGGCTGCGGAGAAGTTAATGAGTCTCCGACCTTGCCTGGGCCCGTCCAGGTAGATCCGGCTGCCTTTGTCTCGGCCCAAGAGTATCGCTTTACCCCCGGCTCGGTGCTGGAGACCACCAGCCTCCGCTTGGACTATGTCAATCCGAGGTTTGACAACGCGATCCCTGTGCGCACCAACCCCCTCCAAGGCAGCGGTGAAGCTCGCATCGCCAATGTTGAAGCCCGCATCTTGCCCGTGAACGAGATCCCAGCCAGTGAGCTGACAATCGACTCCACCCTTCGCTCCAGCACGCTGGCCATCCAAATTGGGCGAACCACACCGCTGGTGAATCTCATTGCCTTTGGCCCTAATGACGGCAGACTATCTACGCAATTTAGTATCGCCGGGCTGGTTGCAACTTCAACCCTCCCCAACGACCAGCGCATTCGAGTGAACACAACCTTTAGAGCCGCCAGGGAAGGTACTGTCTTGACTCTCACCGTGCGCCGAATCTTGGTGAATAGGAATGGCAACCAAGTTGTCCTAGAGGGAGATTCTTCTCTCATTGTCCGCACCACGGGGGTACTCTATGAAGATCCTGGCCCAGGTGGCAACCCGCCAGCAGGAAGCTTCGTGAACCCAACAGAAGGAGTATCTGCCATTCTCCAGACAGGTAGTTTCTCCGCCAGCTTTGTGGTGCGCCAGCGGGGTGTTGCCGGCGATGGCACTCCTGAAGATGCCTTGGCTCTCTTTGCCCGCCTGAACTTCCGGCCCAACCAGGCGGAGATTGTCTATCGTCCTGCCCAGGTGGGCACCCAGTCAGTGCTGTTTGCTCCAGATCCGACTCGGCCCAACATCTTGCCCAACCAGTTGGTTCGCATCCGCCGCCTGTTGAACGGTCGTGTTCAAGCGGAGTTTGATCCGGCCAACACCAGCACAGTTCTCAACTTTGTGCAGGTCAGCCCTCCACCGCGACCTTTCCCCACCCCGATTCCCCAGTTACCTGTCGCCCCGACTCCGACACCCACGCCGGGTGCCCCAACAGCCTTTGACTACTTTTTCTCCCTGCGCACGGAGCGCTCCACAGGTACGTTGCCTGGATCCCCTGTGGAGGGAACTAATCTCAGTCCTGTTATCCTTCAGGGCATTGTCCCCACCACGGGAGATTTTGTCTTCCGCACCTTAGCTGGGGCACAACTGGCCGGGCCGTTTAATAGGGCAGATATTGGCGGTTCTCTGCTGCGAGGCAACTTGAATTTGGTTTTCGATCCAACCACCTCTGGCTCGAATATCTCTGGGCAATTCTTTATTGAGCAAGAGTTCCCCACTGACAACCAAGTTATAGGCCCGAACCCACCAACTGGCGACGGAAATACGGGTACTCCTGATGCAGGGGGAGTTATTCTCATTATTCGTGGATTCTTTGAGGGCACGCAGGTGCGGCTGTAACCCAGGCAACCCGTTTGATCCCAGAGCAGGGATCCGCTCTGGCTTGGCCTTTTCGTCGGTCAGAGCTTGGGCAGATCGCTGAGCACCACCTGTGCGCAGTTATGGCCAGGGATCCCGGTCACTCCGCCTCCTGGGTGCGCCCCTGAGCCGCAGAGGTAAAGGCCGGGAATGGGGGAGCGATAGTCGGCCAGGCCGGAGATGGGCCGCAGGTTGTAGCTTTGATCCGGCGTCATTTCCCCGTGAAAAATGCTGCCCCCCACAAGGCCGAAGCGGGCCTCCAGATCCACGGGCGACAACATCTGCCGTGCGATCACGGCGTTTTTAATGTTGGGGGCAAATTGGGCAATTTTGTCGATTACCCGATCGGCAAATTCTTCCCGCAGGCCATCGTTCCAGTCTCGCCCTTTGGGTTGGTAAGGCACAAACTGGCAGAAGCAGGAGAGAATGTGCTTGCCTGGGGGAGCCATTGTCGGGTCGGTGGGGGATTGGCTGTAGATCTCGATAAACGGATCCCGGGAAGGGATCCCGTATTTGCAGTCATCCCAAGCCCGCTCCAGATAGGCCACCGAGGGAGCAATGTCTACCGTGGCGGAACTGACCACTTCTGGGGGCACTTCAGCAGGGGCCGCCGTGTAGCGGGGCAATTCTTCCAAGGCCAAATTGAGCTTGTACACCGGGCCTGAGGTGCGGTAGTGCCGTTCTAGTCGGTCGCGCAAGTCTGGGGGCAAAGAGGAGCAGAGTCGCAAAAAGGTGATTTGGGGATGGGCATTGGAGAGAACCGCCCGCGCCCGCACGGTTTCCCCCGATTCGAGGATAACCCCAGCGGCCTGCCCACCTTCCATCAAGATCTCCGCCACTGGAGCAGACGTGCGGATCTCCACCCCTAAGTCCAGAGCTGCCTTGGCCATCGCTTGGGTAATGGATCCCATCCCACCGCGCACATAGCCCCAGACCCCACGCGAGCCAATGGCCCGACCTACCGCATGGACTAGCCAGATGTAGGGCGTACCCGGAGTCATCGGCCCGGCAGAGGTGCCGATCAAAGATTGGGGAGCCATCGCCGCCTTGACTTGCTCCGACTCGAAGAATTCATCCAAAAGATCGGTGGTCGAGAGAAGCATAATGCGGCGGAAATCGTCTTCATACCCGGCGGCTGCAAAGCGATCCGCCAGTTGGCCCAGTGAAATCGGCGGCTGCATTAAGGTTGGCTCCACCACCTCGTTCACCCGATCCCAAAACTCCTCCCAGCGGTCGTAGGCTTCCGCATCTTTGCGAGAAAACTTGGCAATTTCCGCCTTGCTCTTGGCACGGTTATCGGCATACAGAAAGAGGTGCTGCCCATCCGGGAAAGGCATGAAGTAGGAAGGTTGCTTGGCGTAGACCTCAAAGCCATAGTCCGGCAGGCGCAGATCGCGGATGATCTCCGGGCGCAGCAAACTACAGGAATAGGAAGCCACCGACACGCGAAAGCCCGGGTGAATTTCTTCTGTAATGGCAGCACCACCAACGGTGTGATAGCGCTCCAGCACCAGCACTTTTTGCCCGGCCTTGGCCAAATAGCAAGCGCTCACCAGCCCGTTATGCCCGGCCCCAATCACCACCGCGTCGTAGCTCATCAACAATCCTTCTGCAAACGCTTCTCCACCCACAATACTCCTGCCAGCCAAGACTCGATCTGCCGGCAAGGGATCCCTGCCTTAACCGATGGAAAAAACCTGATCCAGACTCAACTCTCCAGCCAGGATCCCTGGGATCCCAACTTTTTCCTTGGGGGTGTAAGCCTCTCTTTTCTGGTAAACTCCCGACCCTGTTGGCAAGCTGTAAGCCTCTAGGCAGTTCTCCTGCAAGTTCAAGATCCAGTAGTTGGGGATCCCGGCTTTGGCGTAGAGTCCGAGTTTGACTTCCCGATCATAGGTAAGGGAAGAATCAGCCACTTCGATGATGAGATAGATGTCTTCGGGCTGAGGATGCCGAGAGCGGTACTCATCCTGCTGAAAGCGCACAATGGCAAAGTCGGGCTCTGGCTCGTGATTGGGGGGCAGTTGCACCGGATCCTGGGTGCGCACAATAGCTTGCTCCTGCACAAGGCCCACCAACAGTCGGTACAGGCGGCTACAGTAGGCGGCGTGCCTCTCCCCTTTCGTCATCTTTTGAACCAGGAGCCCGTCAATCAGCTCCAACTGATTGGGCTCTTCAATCTGTCCAGACTCAATTAGTCGATGAAACTCCTCAAAGGTATATCGCCTGATATAGGGATCCAATCGGGCGGCTAGAGTCATCGACCAAACTCATCAGACCCTAAACTTCATATCACCACTCTACCAACTCACAAAAAAGGGATCCCTGGACCAGCCGAGGGATCCCTATTCAGCAGGTTATGGGCTTGCTACCCCGACTGAGAGGCTGTCGAGGCGATAACAAAGGCCGCGTAGGTCAACACGTAACCCACCGTGAAGTGAGCCAGACCCACCAGACGACCTTGGACAATCGACATGGCCACCGGCTTGTCTTTCCAGCGGATCAGCTTGGCCAAGGGAGTGCGCTCATGCGCCCACACCAAGGTCTCGATCAGCTCTTGCCAGTAGCCGCGCCAGGAGATCAGGAACATGAACCCAGTTGCCCACACCAGGTGGCCGAACAGGAACATCCAGGCCCAAACCGCCAGGTTATTCATCCCGTAGGGGTTGTAGCCGTTGATCAACTGGGCGGAGTTGGCCCAGAGGTAATCCCGCAGCCAGCCCATCAGGTAGGTGGAGTTCTCGTTGAACTGGGCAGTGTTGCCGCTCCAAACCCCAAGCTGCTTCCAGTGCCAGTAGAAGGTGACCCAGCCGATGGTGTTCAGCATCCAGAACATGGCCAGGTAGAAGGCATCCCAGGCGGAGATGTCGCAGGTGCCGCCCCGACCCGGGCCATCGCAGGGGAAGCTGTAGCCGAAGTCTTTTTTATCCGGCATCAGCTTAGAGCCGCGAGCATCCAACGCACCTTTCACCAGGATCAAGGTGGTGGTGTGCAAGCCCAGCGCAATGGCGTGGTGCACCAGGAAGTCACCCGGGCCAATGGGCAGGAACAGGGATCCATTGGGATCGTTGATGGCCTGCAGCCAGCCCGGCAGCCACACGTTGCCGTAGTTGGGCCAAGCGGTAGAAGCAAGGCTGTCGGGGTTGGACAACAACACATCCATGCCGTAGATCATCTTGCCGTGAGAGGCCTGGATGAACTGAGCAAACACCGGCTCGATCAAGATCTGCTTCTCCGGCGTGCCAAAGGCCTGCATGACGTCGTTGTGGACGTACAGCCCCAGGGTGTGGAAGCCCAGGAACAGCGATACCCAGCTGAGGTGGGAGATAATCGCTTCCTTGTGATCCAGCACCCGCGCCAGCACGTTGTTCTTGTTGGCCTCAGGATCGTAGTCCCGCACCAGGAAGATGGCCCCGTGGGCAAACGCCCCCACCATCAAGAAGCCAGCAATGTACTGGTGATGGGTGTAAAGAGCCGCCTCCGTGGTGTGATCCATGGACATGAACACGTAGGGGTTAAGGGCGTACATGTGCTGCGCCACCAGCGAGGTCACCACCCCCAGACAGGCCAGAGCCAAAGCCAACTGGAAATGCAGGGAGTTGTTGACCGTGTCGTAGAGACCTTTGTGGCCTTCTCCCAGCAGGCCTCCGAAGGGAGTGCCCTTGGGGGGGTTGTGGGCGCCAAGGATCTCCCGGATGCTATGGCCAATGCCCCAGTTGGTGCGGTACATGTGGCCGGCCACGATGAAGATCACCGCGATGGCCAGGTGGTGGTGGGCCATGTCCGTCAGCCACAGGGACTGGGTGTTGGGGTTAAAGCCACCCAAGAAAGTGAGGATGGCCGTGCCCGCCCCTTCTGCCGTGCCCCAGACATGGTTGGCCGTGTCCGGGTTCTGGGCATACACCCCCCAGTTGAGGGTAAAGAAGGGCTTCAGACCTGCCGGGTGGGGCAGAGTGGTAAGGAAGTTGTCCCAGCCTACGTGCTGCCCGCGGGACTCGGGGATGGCGACATGCACCAAGTGACCGGTCCAAGCCAGGGAGCTGACCCCAAACAAGCCGGCCAGGTGGTGGTTGAGGCGGGCTTCAGCGTTCTTGAACCAGCTCAGGCTGGGGCGGAAACGGGGCTGTAGGTGCAGCCAGCCGGCAAACAGAAACACCGCCGCCAACAACAACAGGCCGATGGCACCGGCGTAGAGATCGCCGTTGGTGCGCAGGCCAATGGTGTTGAACCAGTAGTACAGGCCAGAGTAGGCCGCGTTGACGGGGCCGCCGCCCCCCGGTTGGGTAAAGGCTTCCACCGCTGCCTTGCCAAAGTGGGGATCCCAGATGGCGTGGGCGATGGGGGTGACACCCATGGGGTTGGCTACCCATTGCTCATAGTTGCCTTGCCAGGCGATGTGGAAGACGTTGCCGGAGGCCCACAGGAAGATGATTGCCAGATGGCCAAAGTGGGTGGCGAACAGCTTTTGGTAAAGCCGCTCCTCCGTCATGCCATCGTGGGTCTCGAAGTCGTGGGCGGTGGCAATGCCATACCACAGCCGACGCGTGGTGGGATCGCTGGCCAGGTCTTGGCTGAATTGGGGAAAACGAGTTGCAGTTGTCATGATTCTCTCTTCCTCCTTGCCTTAGCCGAGTGCGCCGAACCGTGCCAGGAAGAACGCCCAGGTGGTGACGATCCCTCCCAACAGGTAGTGGGCCACACCGACCGCCCGACCCTGAATGATGCTCAGAGCGCGGGGTTGAATGGCCGGAGCGACTTTTAGCTTGTTGTGGGCCCAAACGATGGACTCAATCAGCTCCTGCCAGTAGCCGCGACCGCTGAACAGGAACATCAGGCTGAAGGCCCAGACAAAGTGAGCGCCCAAGAAGAGCAGCCCATAAGCCGACAGAGCCGAGCCGTAGGAGTTGATCACCTGCACCGATTGCGCCCACAGGAAGTCCCGCAACCAGCCGTTGATGTTAATGGCGCTGGTGGCAAAGTTGCCGCCGGTGATGTGCTCAATCGTGCCATCGGCGTTGACGGTGCCCCAGATGTCGCTCTGCATCTTCCAGCTGAAGTGGAAGATCACGATGGAGATGCAGTTGTACATCCAGAACAGCCCCAGGAACACGTGATCCCAGCCGGAGACCTGGCAGGTGCCGCCGCGGCCCGGGCCATCGCAGGGGAAGCGGAAGCCCAATTTGCCTTTGTCCGGGATCAACCGGGAAGAGCGGGCAAACAACACCCCCTTGAGCAGGATCAGCACCGTAATGTGGATGGTCATGGCGTGGATGTGGTGCACCATGAAGTCCGCCGTGCCCAACACCATCGGCATCATCGACACCTTGCCGCCCACAGCCACCACGTCGCCGCCGAAGATGGGGCTGACCGAAGCGCCCACATAGGGAGCGGTGCTGGCGATGGCCTTAGTGTGCAGGGATTGAATCCACTGGGCAAAGATGGGCTGCAGTTGGATGCCGGTGTCCGAGAACATGTCCTGCGGACGGCCCAGGGCCTGCATCGTGTCGTTGTGGACGTAGAAGCCAAAGGCGTGGAAGCCCAAGAACAGACACACCCAGTTGAGGTGGCTGATGATGGCGTCGCGGTGGCGCAATACCCGATCCAACACGTTGTTGCGGTTCACCGCCGGGTCATAGTCGCGAACCATGTAGATGGCCCCGTGGGCAGCGCCGCCAACGATAAACAGGCCCCCTATCCACATGTGGTGGGTAAACAGGGAGATCTGGGTGGCGTAGTCGATGCCCATGTAGGGGTAGGGGTTCATGGCGTACATGTGCTGGGCCACGATGATGCTCAGGGATCCCACCATGGCCAAGTTAATGGCCAGTTGGGCGTGCCAGGAGCTGGTCAGCACTTCGTAGAGACCCTTGTGGCCCTCGCCGGTGAAGGGGCCCTTGTGGGCTTCCAGGATCTCTTTGATGGAGTGGCCGATGCCCCAGTTGGTGCGGTACATGTGGCCGGCCACGATAAAGAGCACGGCAATGGCCAGGTGGTGGTGGGCCTGATCCGTCAGCCAGAGGGCGCCCGTTTGCGGATCCAGGCCACCCTTGAAGGTGAGGAACTCCGCGTACTTGCCCCAGTCCAACGTAAAGAAAGGCACCACCCCGCTGAAGAGGCCCCAATCCACGCTGGGGAACATCTCCTTCATCAGGGCCGGCTTGAGGATGAACTCGTGGGGCAGAGGGATCTGAGCCGCCGGCACGCCCGCATCCAACATCTTGTTGATGGGGATGGCCACGTGGATTTGGTGACCGGCCCAGGCCAGCGAGCCCAGCCCCAGCAGGCCCGCCAGGTGGTGGTTGAGCATCGACTCCACGTTTTGGAACCACTCCAGCTTGGGAGCCCGCTTGTGGTAGTGGAACCAGCCGGCGAACAGGCAGAGGCCAGCCATCACCAGACCGCCGATAGCGGTGCAGAGGAGTTGAAACTCATTGGTGATGCCGGCAGCTCGCCAGAGGTGGAATAGACCCGACGTGATGCGGATCCCTTCAAAGCCGCCGCCCACATCGCCGTTGAGGATCTCCTGGCCGAAGATGGGCCAGACCACTTGGGCGCTGGGCTTGATGTTAATCGGATCCGCCAGCCAAGCAGAATAGTTGGAGAACTGAGCTCCGTGGTAGTACATGCCGCTCAGCCAGACAAAGACCACCGCCAGGTGGCCGAAGTGAGCGGAGAAGATCTTCCGAGAGACGTCTTCTAAGTCGCTGGTGTGACTGTCGAAGTCATGAGCAAGAGCATGGAGGTTCCAGATCCAGGTCGTGGTCTTGGGCCCACGCGCCAGGCTGCGATCGAAGTGCCCCGGCTTGGCCCACTTCTCAAATGAGGTGGGGACCGGATCGATATCCACCGAAACCTTGACCTTTGGCTCTCGCTCCTTTGGCGTAGTTGTCATCAAGAACTCCTCTCTTGCGACAAGGAACGAAGCGCTCCCGCCTGTCTGCAGCCGTGAAGCTCGGGGATCTCTCCCAAGGCGGGATTTACCTGGCATTATAGGTCAGCCTTTGTAACCCCCCCGTCGCTTCACAATAATTAAACCAGGGATCCCTTGCCCTATCGGAGTTAGGGTTGCTTGGCAATCGTTTCTCCAATAAAGATGTAAATATATGTAACGAACTTTCACCAACCCAAGCTGTGCCCATGAAAGGTTGGAACTGGGCAACAGGCAGCCCGGCGGGGCGGCGCCTAGCTCTAGGGGTGGCAACCCGAGCAAAGCCGCAAATGGCCGGGAAGGGATCCCTATATCTAGTTGAGCACTGAGGTTTGTCTGCTAAACTGTGGGCAATTTGCTGGCAGGTTCGGGCGATGGCCACTTCCACCTGCACCTTTTTGCACCTGGCCGATGTGCATCTGGGCTACGACCGCTACAACAGCCCGGAGCGGAGCAAAGATTTCTTTTTGGCCTTTCGGGATGTGGTGCGCCGCCATGCCATCCAGAACCCGGTGGATTTTGTCCTCATTGCCGGGGATCTGTTTGAGCACCGGCAAATTCAGCCCGGTGTCCTCAACCAAGCCCAGATTGTCTTGCGGGAGCTGAAGCAGGCCGGGATCCCCGTCTTGGCCATTGAGGGCAACCACGACAGCCGCCCCTACGGTGTCAAGACCAGTTGGCTGCGCTACCTGGCCGATCACGGCGACCTGATCCTGCTGGAGCCGGAAGCAGGCGAGGAGGGTTTAGAGCTGCGCCCCTGGTCAGGTGGGCGGGGGGGCTATCTGGATCTGCCCTGTGGGGTGCGGGTGATCGGATCCCAGTGGTATGGGTCGGCGGCCCCCAAGTCGATTGAGCAGTTGGCGGCGGCCATTCGCCGGTTGCCCCCTGGCCCTGAGCGGGTGGTGCTCATGTTCCACCACGGCCTGGAAGGCCAAATTGCTCGCTACCAGGGCGCCTTGCGCTACCGGGATCTGCTGCCTTTGCGGGAGGCAGGGGTGGGCTATTTAGCCTTGGGACATATCCACAAAAGCTATACAGAAGAAGGCTGGATCTTCAATCCGGGATCCCTGGAGGCTAACAGTACTGCCGAGTGGGACTTTCCGCGGGGAGCCTACCGCGTCCGCTGGGGAGAGGGCCCGCCTCAGGCTGAGCTGGTGCAGGACTACTACCGGCGGCCTCACCGACGGATCTCTCTTGAGGCCAAGGGCCGGGAAACGCCCGAAGAGATTGCTGCAGCCGCAATTGCCTTGGCCAAGGGATCCGACCTTCCCGAAGGTGGGCCAGCGCCAATGGTGGAGTTTCGGCTGGCGGGGCAGGTGGGCTTTGCCAAGCACGAGTTGGATAGCCGCGCCCTGCAGCAGCAGATTCAGCAGCTTACCGGTGCCCTGCTGGTTCTCTTCCGCTTCGAAGCCACTACTTTGGAGATCGGGTCGGCTGCTCTTTCCCTCGAAGAAGAAGGGCGCAGGCTGCAAATTGAAGAGAAAATCTACATTGAAGAGAAAATCTACAGGGATCTGCTGAGCAGCCATGCCCACTACCGCAAGCGCAGCGAAGAGCTGGCACGGTTACTCTTAGATCTCAAAGAGAAAATCTTAGATGAGCAAGGCGAAGCGGAAGTGTACGCTCACCTGAGCGGCGCCTTTCTGGGGGAAGAAGACTGACCATGCGGATCCTCTCTTTGGCTCTGCAGAACTTCAAGTCTCATGAGGACGCCTTCTTCGAGTTTGAGCCCGGTATCAACGCCATTTGTGGAGAAAATGGAGCAGGCAAAACCAGCATTCTAGAGGCCATCGCCTGGGTTTTGTTTGACTACTGCCCCTACAACCAAGAAGAACTCATCCGCACAGGGGCCAGCGATGCGGTGGCTACTGTCCAGTTTATCTCCCAGTGGGATCAGCGCACCTACGACGTTCGCCGCAGTGTCAGGCAGGGATATCGCCTCTTCGATCCGCAATTGAAGCAGCGCCTAGATTACGAGCGCAAGGCAGATGTGCTAGCGTGGCTGAGGCAACATTTGGGTGTGCCCGCCGGTACTGATTTGGCGCGGCTCTTTGCTACAACGATTGGGGTGCCCCAGGGCACTTTCACAGCAGATTTTCTCAAAACCAGTCGGGAGCGGAAAGAAGTTTTCGACCGCATCTTGAAGGTAGAAGAGTACCAGCAAGTTGCAAAGGATCTGCTGGCAGTTGAAAAATACAGCGAGGCGCAAGTTCTGGCCGTCAAGCATCAAATTGAGCTGCTCCATCAACAGATGCAAGACTGGGATCCGCTGCAAGTAGAGCAGCAGAGAATCGAGCAAGAACTGAGCCACTGGCAGGAGCGCTTAAGCCACCATACCCATACCTTGGCCGAGGTGAAGCTGGAGCTGGAGCGGCTGGAGAAGCTGCTTGAGCAAATCCAAACGCTCGACCGGCAAATTGCTCAACTGGAGCAAGAGGGATCCCTGCTGGCAGTAGCCCTTGAGCAAGCCGAAAAGCTGTGGGCAGAGGCCCAGCGAGCGCAGGCACAACAACAGCACCACCAAGAGGGATCTCAGCGCTTTTTGGCCATAGAAGATCGGTTGCGGGAGCTGGAAAAGCAACGGCAGCAGCGCCTGGAGTGGCTGAAGCGGCGGGAGGCCCTGCTCTCGCAAAAGCAGAACCTCGAAAACCAACTGGCGAGGCTGCAGGAAAAACTCAGCCAACAACAGCGCTGCAAGCAGGAGCTAGAGGAGCTGGCTCCCCAAATTCAAGCCCAAGAGGAGCTAGAGCGCCGGCAAAGCCATTGGGCTCAGCAGCTCGACACCTTGCTCCAACTGCACCGCGAATGGGAGCAGCTTCAGGGAGAATGGTCAGCCCACGCCGGGCGCTGTCAACTGCTGCAAAGCCGCGTCCAAGAGGCTGAACAGGCGCAGGCCATCTGTCAACAGCACGAATCGGCCTACAGGCGTTATCTGGAGTTGGAGGCTTGGGTGGCAGAGCAAGAGGCGTTGCGACGAACACGGCAGACCTTGACAGCTCAGCGGGAAACTTTACGGCAGCAGCTCCACCAACTCCAACTGCGAGAATCTGAGTATCGACAGCAGCTCCAACTCTTCCAGAAAATCGAGGAGGAAAAGCTACACCTGCAAACGCTCTGCGAAAAGCAAACCGTCCTGGAACAACGGTACTCTCAAATTGGCCAGAAGTTGGCCTCTTTTCAGGCCCTGCGCCTAGAGCTAAGACAGAGAGAAACAGAACAGGAACAGGGCCGGGCCCAGTTGGAACAGTTGCGGCTGCAGCTTCGACAGCGACAGGCCGATCGAGAGCACGTAGCCAAGATTCCCCTCCTGGAGGCTCAACAAGAGCGACTGCAAACTCAGCTCAGCCGCCTAGCCGCGGCGCGGCAATTTCAGCGGGAACTCCAAGCCCTTTTCGAGCAGGGCTCTCACCAACTGGCCCAGCACAACCGCAGCATTCAAACTCTTGTGGAGGAGCTGGCCGCTTGCCAACAGAGTTATCCGCAACTCCAACCTCTATGGCAGCGGATCCCGCAAGTTCTGGCCCAGTCTTCAGCCCTCAGCCAACAGTTACTGCAATCCATCCAACAAATCCTACAGGATCTTTCCCCCCAAACTTGCGAGCCTCAGCTACGCCAGCAACTGGCTGATATCCAGGAGCAACTCAAGACTTTGCAGCCCCTGCTGGGCTTAACGGCGCAGATTCCCGAGTTAGAAGCTCAAATTCAACAGTTGCTGCAATGGCAAAACGAACGCCAGAGCAAAATTGAGGATCTTCAGTGGAGCCTCGAGGCAGAGCCAGACTTTCTTCGGCAACAACAGGAAATTGGCCAAGCGCTGCAGGCACTGGGGGATCCCAGGGGGCAAATCCAGCGCCTGGAAAAGGAGCTCAACAATAAGCCGAGAGTTGAGCAAGAGTACCAGCAAGTTGTAGCCAGCATCCAGCAACTTCAACAACAGATACAAGCCCTAGAGCAGCAGCTTCAGCCCCTTGCCGATCTAGACGAGAGAATTGCCGCTTTACGGGAGGAGCAGAGTTGCCATCGCAACAGCTATGAAACCGTTATCCGTATGCAACCACTTGTCCAAAGTTTGCCACAACGAAAAGATGAACTGCAAACAGCTCAGTTGGCTCTAGAACAGATCCAGCAAGCTAAGCAGGAAAAACAAGCCCAAATTGATCGCTGGGAGAAAATAGAGGGATCCAAAGATTACCTGCAAGCCCAAATTGTAAAAGCCGCCGAAACCTTGAAGTCCCTGGGGGATCCGAGAAGCCGGGCTGAGTGGCTGAAAGCGGAGCTCAAGCTGGAAAGACAGTACCTGCAAACGCAGGCAGGTTGCCTACAGCAAATCCAGGATTTGGAGGCAGCACTCCGCCCCCTCGAGGAAGCGCTGCTGCAAACCGAACACCTGGATCGAGAGCTGGGATCCCTGCAAGAACAGCGCGAACACTACCGAGCGGATCACGAGCAATATCTAGGTCTGGAGCCTATTGCCAAACTGCTCCCCCAACGAGAACGGAAGCTCAGTGAACTGAAGGCGCAACAGCAAGCATTGCAAACCCAACTGTCCCAATTGCGGGCACAGCGGGATCCTTTGGCTTCCCTCTATCAGCCTCAGGAGCACCAACGTCTGCGCTCCCTTTTGCAGGCCACCGAAATTCAAAAGGCCGAGGCTCAAGCTCGCCTGGAAAGCCTTGCCCCTCAACTACAGAAAATCCAGGAAAGGTTACAGCAACTGGAGCGGGTGAGAGAAACCTTAAAACAAGTCGAGACGCAACGAATCGAGAAAGAGCGTCTGCATCGCTTCATTAAGTTTAGCCGAGATACCTACAAAAAGGCTGGCCCTCAAATTACCCAATACTATCTACAGCAGATCAACAACATTGCCGATCACCTCTTCCGGGAAATCCTCAACCGCCCCAATGTTGCCCTCACCTGGGAGGCCGACTACGAGATCCGCGTTCAAGAGGGAGGCGGCCCCAAACGACGTTTTGCCAGCCTTTCTGGAGGAGAGCAGATGTCGGCAGCTCTGGCAGTTCGCCTAGCCTTGCTCAAGGTGTTAGGACAGTTGGATATTGCCTTCTTCGACGAGCCCACCACCAACATGGACGCCCAGCGCCGACAGCGATTGGCCGAGTCCATTACCAATTTGCGCTCTTTTGAGCAGCTATTTGTGATCAGCCACGACGATACCTTTGAGCAAGTAACGGAGAACATCATTCGGGTGGAGAGGCACGCTGGCTCTGGCCAGATGAGGAGGGATCCCACCTATGGTATTTAGAGCTGACCGGGTTCTGGCAGTATTGCAGCAAAAGCGGGAGGCTTTCGTCACTTTTGATCAAGGGCTATCGGAGCGCAGAGAGGGATATCGGCAGGCCATGGAAAGATTGTGCCAGTGGTCGAGCGCAGAGATTGCCGAAAAAATAGCGCCCTTGGACTTTCCGGGTGCTCTACCTACTCAAGAGTGGGATCTTTACTCCAGTTGGTCAGTTCCTTTTGAACAGGCATGGACTAGCCATGAGGAAAGCGATGAATGGGCAAGGTCGATTATTAAAAATATTTCCACCTTTGCAGTAGATGGATCCCAAATCTATCCCAGCAAGGATCTGTCAATTCCGGTGGCCTTGGTGCAGATCGGCTGGTATGAGAATCATCACTGTGCCCAAGGCCTGTACGAAAAAGATATTCAAGTCGATGTACTGACTCCAAAGGATTTGGGATCCGATAGCAGCGGCGAGCCCAAAGAGCGCGTCGTCAACATGCGTCGCTTCCAAATGGAAACAGAAAAGCTGGTGGAATATATCCGGGGAGCTCAGCCTGGATCCCGAAAGTTGGCCTTTTTAGATGGGGCTCTGGTGGCTACCTTTGCGGAAGCCCTTGAGCCAGAAAGCCGAGATTTCTACGTACAATGTTTACTCCAGGTGCTGCGGGCCAGCGAGCAAAACCAGATCCCTGTTGTGGCCTACATCGACACTACCTATACCTCAGATCTGGTGACATTGCTGCGGCATTGCTTCGATCTTCCTGAAGCTCCTCAGCTTCACGATGCCCAACTCCTCAGCCCGTGGCTGGAGTGGGGGGAGCGCACCCCTTTTTTTATCTGTGCTCGCGGCGGCAGCCTTAACCCTCAAGATGGGATCCTCAACTCTTACCAAGAAATGCGAGAGCGAGTGGGATTTGTTTATTTGCGCACCAACGACAACTTTCCGGCCCGGCTGGAGATACCGGTTTGGGTTTACGAGGCAGGACTTTTGGACTGGGTCGTGGATCTGGTGCGCTGCGAGGTCATCATTGGTAGAGGCTATCCCTATGTGTTAGAGACAGCCGATCAAATAGCCGTTATTCGCAATGAGGATCGCAACCTTTTCCTGCGCCTGATGCAAGATTGGGCAAGCCGCGAGAAGCTCAACCTCAGGTTATCTCGGAAAACGGTGAGTAAACTGCAGCGGAGGCGAGTCCGATGAGATTGGGCAAGGTGGTTCGCTCCAACAATCACTGCGACTACGTAGTGCAGGTGGATGACGCCCTAGAAGTCAAAAATCCTCCCTCTCCTGATGACTATGGCTTTGGCAGCTTTGTTAAGCTGGAGAATGATCAACGGCACTGGGCTGTAGGTCTGGTCTATAACACCCAAATTGTAAACCCGCTCTTTCTCAACTCCGGCCCGCGCCTCTCCAGCCAGCCGGATCCCTATTTTTCCCCCGATTTACAAAACGAGGTGCGCACGCTGCTTTCGGTGGTTCTCATCGGAGCTTTGGACGAAGAGCGGGGCTGTGGCCGGCAAGGGATCCCGCGCGTGGTGGTGCCTGTGAACACGCCCGTTTTTCGCATGAGCCAAGAAGAAATCCTACGTTTTCACCAAGATTCCCAAGGTCAAACCCAATTTTCGTATTATGGATTGCTCTTGAGCAGCGGCGGCAACTTTGCCGACCACCTTGTTTATCAAGTCTTGAATGATATCATACCCATGTTTTCCGATCCGGCTCAACGGCGGGCCCTGCAAATTCTAAGCAAAGAACTGGCCTGGAAAATGACCGTAGGAGCGATGCGCTGATGACCAAAAAAACTGTAGGGATCGCCCAGTCTCTTGACAATGGACACTATCCAAAAGCTGTCTTCTCCTCCGATGAAGAGGCCCCAGAAGTAATCGGCACTGTCAAGGGCCCCGGTGAAACCTCCAACCAGTATGTTTTTATCACCTCCAATACCCAAGCTGTAAGAGTAGGCGATTTTGTCTACTATGAGGTTCAGGATACCCAGTCCCAAACCCTGAAAATTCTCGGCAAGATCAGGCAAGTCCAGCTCTTGGATCACATTCCCGATCGCATCTTTGCCGACACCGAGATCGATCCCAGCACCATTGTGGCTTTGGTGGGCTTTACCCACCCCAACCCGGAAATCTACGCAGTTACCGTCGAGGTCATCGGCTATTTTCACCGCGCCATGGGCTTTATTAACCCCCGTCGCCCTCCGGATCCCGGTGCCAAAGTCTTTTTGGCCTCCAATCGTCTGCTGAAATCGATTTTGAACAAACGAGATGAAACAGCCGTTGGGGGCGCTCACTTGGGCAGCCTGTTGTTGCGCGACGAGGGAGCGGTGCCCGTGGTGCTGGATGTCAAGGAAATGGTTAGCACCCATCTGGCTATTTTGGCGGGGACGGGATCCGGAAAATCCTACACGGCGGGGGTCTTGATTGAAGAGCTGATGTTGCCCAAAAACCGGGCTGCTGTTCTCATTTTTGATCCCCATGGGGAATACCATACACTGGCAGAGATGCAGTCCCACCCCAAGTTTTTGGGCGAAGACGGCTACCGCCCTAAGGTTAAGGTTCTCTCCCCACAGGAAATCAAGATCCGCGTGTCTTCTCTCAACTTTTTCGATATCCTTACCCTCTTGCCGGAGACCACCGACCGGCAGAAATCTTTCCTAGAGAAAGCTTTCCGCAAGGTTACCCAGTTCAATCCACTACGTTGGACAATTCGGGATCTGATCGACACCGTCAACGAAGAAGATTCGGCAGAGGACGGATCCCGGGGATCCTCAGCCGCTGCTTTGGAGTGGAAGCTAGAGCAGATCGATCGCTCTCCCTACTTTAGCAATGTGGAACACCTGGCCCCCAAGGATTTGTTTGAGCCAGGGCAGGTAACCATTTTGCAGATGCACGAGATTAGCCAGGAAGAGCAGCAAGTCATTGCCGCCGCCATCCTGCGCCAGGCCAATTACGCCCGCATTAACACCCATAAAGGCAAGATCCAACCGGGGGATGAAAATTACCTGCCCTATCCTGTTTTTATCTTGTTGGAAGAGGCCCATCGCTTTGCCCCTGCCCACGAGCCCTCCCGCTGCAAGCAGGTGTTGCGCACCATTCTCAGCGAAGGGCGGAAGTTTGGCTTAGGAGTAGGTCTAATCACGCAACGCCCCGGCAAGCTGGACTCGGACATTCTATCGCAATGCATGAGCCAATTTTTGATGCGAATTGTCAACCCTTCCGATCAAGAAAATCTGCGCCACAGTGTTGAGGCTGCCGGACGGGATTTGTTACAGGAATTGCCGGCTTTGAGCAAGGGTCAGGTGATTGTCTCCGGCGTGTGTGTCAATACCCCTGTTCTGTGTAAAGTACGGCAGCGCTACACCCAGCATGGTGGCGAAACACTTGATATCCTCGGCTTGTGGCAAAATCACTTTCAGCCCCACCGACGACAGGATCGCGTAGCCCAATCTGCCCCTCTCAGGCCACGTTCTCAGCCTCAGGTGGTCGAGGGATTGAGCATTGACTAGAGATCGTTAAAAGCTGGGGTCAATTGGCAGCCGGCTATCCTGTCTATAAACGCTGAGCCAAAAAAATCTATGCAGCTTAGAATGGTTCATGTCCATGTCTAGATTGCAACGCTTCCCAACTGCTCTGGGATCCCAAGTTCTTTCCAATCAGGAGAGATAAGAGTTGCCGCTCAAAAATTTGAGCGATGGTTTGCTACCGGTGGAGAAGAAAGTCGTGGTGAAAAAGCAAGCTCTTTGGCGAGGCTGGGTGGGCATTGCCGCTGTGGCCCTGCTGGGATCCGGCCCTGCCTATGCCCAGTTGCGGCTGATCCCTGAGGCGGCGCGGCAGGTCTACGAGGCCTTGCCAGATCTGCCTCTGGAAAACACCTATACCCCCGTGAACCCCAATGACGGCGGCCCCGCGCCTGAGGAAGATACCTTGGTGCGGCGGATGATGGTCTATCACTTGCAGGTGGTCGGTCGCTCTCCTACCGACCGCTTTGACTGGCAACTGACGCTAGCAGACTATCTGGACGCCAACGAGCCGATAGTTGCCCAGCGCTACCCCGGTGCCGAGCGGCTGACGGTCAACCCCTATGCCCAAGACAAGGCAGCCGTGCAAGCCCTGAGCCGGCAACAGCGACAGGCCCTGCTGCGGGAGCTTGTGCTCGCCTTCGGCGGGGATCCCGATCCCAAGCCCCTGTACATTCCCGCCGACTTGAATCCTGTCCCCGCTCCTGCCACTCCAAAACCGCTGGAACGCTTGCCGATTCCCGGCGCTGGATCCGCCGACCTACTTCGGCCCTAGAGGGAGTCTCCCCTCACCCCCGGCCCCTCTCCCTGAGGGAGAGGGGAGCTAGGATTTGACGTAGCGAACGGCTTATTCAAATGGTCACGGCTTTTTTGGGAAGTGCCCCCTTTAATCCAAAGTCTTTCCAGTGTAGTTTTCAATGCAGCGCAAGAACAGCTCTACCCCAATGCCGAGGGCAGCTTCGTCAAAGTCAAAGCGGGGATGGTGATGGGGATAATCTAGCCCTTTGGCAGGGTTGGCGGATCCCAGGAAAAAGTAGCAGCCGGGCACCTCGTTGAGGAAAAACGAGACGTCCTCGCCGCCCATGGTCATCTCTGGAATAATCGCCGCTTCTGAACCGAACAGCTGGCGGGCGGCTTGTTCTACCAGGGCTGCCATGGCCGGGTCATTGTGAACCGCCGGATAGCCCCGCTCGTACTGGAACTCGTAGGTGGCCCCATAGGCTTGGCAAATGCCGGCCACGATTTCTTCTATACGTCTTGCAAGCAAATCCCGCACTTCCGGCTGAAAGCTGCGCACGGTGCCCCAAATTTCTGCCCGGGGAGCAATGACATTGAAGGTGTCGCCGGCCCGGAAGCGGCCCACCGTCACCACCGCCGGCTGCAGCGGATCCACGTTGCGGGAGACGATGGTCTGCAAAGCGCTCACAATGTGGGATCCCACCACAATGGCGTCCACCGTCTGCTGAGGAAGAGCGGCATGGCCACCGCGCCCAATGACCTCGATTTGAAAGCGATCGGCAAAGGCCATCGAGGGGCCGCTTTTGACGCCAATGGTGCCCAGAGGTCGGTTGTTCCACAGGTGTAAGCCGAGGATGGCTTCTACATCTGGGTTCTTCAGCACCCCCGCTTCCACCATTGGCTTGGCTCCGCCGGGGCCTTCTTCAGCAGGCTGGAAAATAACTTTGACGGTGCCTCTGAGGCTTTGGCGGTGCTGCTGCAGCAGCTTGGCGGTGCCCAGGGCAATGGCCGTGTGGCCATCATGGCCGCAGGCGTGCATAACGTTGGGGATGGCGGAACGGTATTCGACCTCGTTGGCTTCGTGAATGGGTAGGGCATCCATGTCGGCCCGCAGCGCCAAAACCGGCCCTGGCTCTTCTCCCGCGATGGTGGCCACAATGCCGGTGTGGGCGATGCCGGTCTGGTGCGGGATCCCCCAACTTCTCAGGCGGTGGCTGATGTAGGCGGCGGTTTGCTTCTCCTGGAAACCCAGCTCTGGATACTTGTGCAGGTGGCGGCGCCAGGTCACCAACTCCGGCTGTAAGGCTTGAACGGCAGGGCGAAGGGCGGGAACTTCCATGGCTATCCTAAAAAACGCTTAGACAAGAGTCAGCCTGGGGAAGATCTTCCTTCCCGGTTGGTTTCCTAGAAGCTGTTTAGAGCATGACTCTAGTCAATAATAAGCTCAACTATACTGAAAATAATGTACAATATGTTCAGTACGGATTACTACCAGTTGATCTTTCTGTTTACTTGCGAGTCTGCCAACATGGTAGCCAAAGCAAAGCAGAAAATTGGTAGTAAGACGACACGGAAACTGCGCTTTGGGTATTCTACTCAAAGCTTTGCGGGATACCGCCATTCTGTTTGGAAACAAACAGAATGCTATCGCTGCATAGTTGAACAGTGATGTTCAGCAGTGTTCAGCGTAAATGTATCAGTTACATGTCGATTCCGTCCAGTATGGCAAAAGTTTTGCCAGGGCTGTTTCTCCCTAGGCCCACCGGGATCCAGTTTCTGGCGGCAGATCTTGCCAGCGGCCCGGCCCCACGGCGCGCAACGCCTCTGGCAGGGAGATAGCTCCTGAGTAGAGGGCCTTGCCCAGAATGGCTCCGGCCAAACCCGGCAAGCTCAGCAGGGCAAGCAAATCGGTGAGCGAGCCAATCCCCCCGGAAGCGATAACCGGCAGGCGGGAGACAGCCAGGATCTGGCGCAACTGCTCTAGGTTGGGGCCGGCCAGGGTGCCGTCCCGGCCAATGTCGGTGTAGATGATCCCGGCAGCCCCTTGGGCTTGGACCCGTTGCACCAGCTCGGTGGCGGCTAGGGGAGTGGTGCTCAGCCAGCCGCGGGTGGCTACCTGACCTTGGCGGGCGTCGATCCCCACCCAGATGCGTCCCGGCAAAGCCTGGGTCATGGCCTCCAGCAGGGCGGGATCCTCTACAGCCACCGTGCCGACGATCACGCGCTCCACCCCCAAGTCCAGCAACTGCCGCGCCCGCTCCAGGGATCGGATCCCACCCCCCACCTGTACCGGGATGGCCAGTTTGCGGACAATGTCTGCAATGATGGGCAGGTTAACCGGATCCCCGCTTTTGGCCCCGTCCAGATCCACCACATGCAGGCGAGGCGCCCCTTGGGTGGCCCAGATTTCTGCCTGCTGGACGGGGTCGGCGGCCACCTGCTCGGCTTGGGCGTAATCGCCTTGGTAAAGACGCACGGCGCGGCCTTGTAAAAGGTCGATGGCGGGGATCACCTCGAGAAAGGCACTGGCGTGAGGCATGATGGGATCCCTGGAGAAGAGCTTTTCCAGTATCGCCTGAGTATTGACACTCCCACCGCCTAAAGGCGGGGGATGCTTACGCAGTCCACAAAAGAACCCGCAACGGCGTTGTCAAAGCGCCTCTAGACAGTTCCTTAACGCAAAGCCCCAAGGTTCTGCTGACTTTCTTAAGCAGGTTGGCGGCAGCATTTGCCTCAGCGTTGACCAACCACCCCTTTGCCGTTTGGTACAGGCCCCGCTTGACACGCTTTCCAGAGGGTCTCCACCCGTCGGGTTTTTCACCATAATTAGGTAGCTCATCTCCATCTAGGAAGCTTGCCTGCGAGCTGTACGCCTCCTCTACCTCAATAAACTCCATGCCATAATGCCGACATAATTGCGCAATACGCTCCTTGAACCGACCTGTTGGAATGAAAACAAAGTTTTGGTTAAAACCGCATTCTTGTTTTTGTTCTTTGTTCCAACCTAAATAAGCGATAGTGCGAGAGGAAAGTCAACGGTACAATCACTACAACCATGGTGTGGGGCTAGCGGTTGTTTATCTTATTTTTTGGCCAAAGAGAAGGAAAAAGGTGTTGGTAGGAGAAGTCAGGAAGAGGTTGTTTGAGCTATGAAACTATATCAACGACCCCCATCATGGGTAAGCGACTAAAGTGGCTAGCGGGCTTTTCCGGCGCGCACTCAAGTGCGGGGCTAGCAAGCTATCCTCTTGTGTTTGCCTTTGCCGGTATTTGGGAGCGCTGGCGCAGCCCACAAGGGGTGGAGATAGAAACTTGCGCCATCCTCAACACGCCGGCCATGATGGAGCCTTTCCACGAGCGGATGCCGGCCATTTTGACGGAAAACGACTACGACCTATGGCTGGATCCACGGGTGCGGGATCCCAAGCTGCTGTTGCCCCTGCTCCGCCCCTACCCGGCAGAGGCCATGGCCGCCTACCCCGTCAGCACCCATGTGAACAACCCGCGCCACGAGGATCCCACGTGTCGTGCTCCCATCGGAGAAGCTGGGCAGGGATCCAACCTCAGCGAGCCCGCTGGTAGCGCATCCCCGGCAGTTGCACCAGCCAGCCTTCCAGTTCCATAAGCAGCAGGGTGCTGGAGAGGGTGGCAATGTCCATCTGGGTGGCCTGAACCAGGGCGTCGAGGCTGAGGATTTCGTTGCCCAGAAGCTGCCAGAGAAGCTGCTGCTGGGGATCGCTGGGGCCGAAGGAGGGGGGCTGTTCTGGGGGAGGGGATCCCTGAACCAAATCCAGCTCTTGGAGCAGCTCCTCAATCCCCAGGATCATGCCGGCGCCGTTGCGGATGAGCTGCAGACAGCCGCGGGCCGCCGCTGTGTCGATATTCCCCGGTAGGGCGTACACTTCCCGACCGTAGTGGTTGGCCAGGTGGGCGGTAATCAGCGCCCCCGAGCGCTCTGGGGCCTCCATCACCAAGGTGGCGCGGCAGAGGCCGGCGATGATGCGGTTGCGCTGGGGAAAGTGCTCCTTGGCCGGCGGCGTGCCGGGAGGATATTCGCTGAGGATGGCCCCTTGGGCCAGGATGCGCCGGTAGAGAGCTTGATGGTGAGCTGGGTAAACTTTGTCCACCCCCGTTCCCACCACGGCCACCGTCTTGCCGCCGGCATCCAGACAGGCCTGGTGGGCAATGCCGTCGATCCCCGTTGCCAGCCCCGAGACCACCACACAGCCAGCTTCCGCCAGGGCAGCGCTGACTTTCTGGGTCCACTGTCGACCGTAGGCCGTAGGGGCGCGGGTGCCGACGATGGCAATAGCCGGCTGTTGCCAATTGGGACATTCTCCTAGGGCATAGAGAATGGGCGGGGGATCTGGCACCTCCCACAGCAGCGGCGGATAGTCCGGATCTGCAGGCGTGAGAAAGGGGATCCCCGCTTTGAGGGTTTCCTCCAGGATCTGCTCGGGATCAAGGCCAGGACGGGCAGAGACAATAGCCTGGGCCAGGGTGGGGCCGATCCCTTCCACCTGCTGCAGGGCCGGGGCATCCGCTTGCCAAGCTCGTTCCAGGGATCCAAAAAACTCCGCCAGCCGCTTGAGCCGGTGGGGGCCAATCCCTTTGATGCGGGCCCAAGCTAGCCAGTAGGGCCGCTCCCGTTCTTCATGGCCTGGCCCACGGGAAGGCTCCCTCTTGCCAACAGGATCTGAAGGGGAAAGGGGAAAAGACAATTTAGCTCTGCGCAGTAGTGGCCGTATCTTAAAATGATTGGCAAAAGGAACGCTTGGCAAAAAAGCAGGAGATGGGTAGATGTCAGGGTTGGATCCCGCCGGTAACCTTCAAGGATCAAGGCAGCTGCGGTTTGGGCGGATGCGCCAAGCTTGGGTGTGGGGGGCCTATCCCCTGCTGTGGCTGTTGACCTGGGTGGGATCCCGCTCGGCCCAGCCCCAGTTTTTGGGGATCCCGGCCTGGTATTGGCTGGCGGCATTGGCTGTCCTGCTGTTGGTACCTCTTAACTTCTACATTGTGCGCGTTTGCTGGCCGAGAGGCGGAGATGAGTAACACGGTTTTGAGTCTGGGTGTGGTGGGGGCATACTTGCTGCTGCTGGCGGCCATTGGCTTCTGGAGCTATCGCCACAGCGGCCAGGATCCGGTGAGCTATTTTTTGGCAGGGCGGGGGTTGGGATCCCTGGCTCTAACCTTGACGACGCTGGCGACGCTGCTCAGTGCCTTTACCTTCATTGGGGTGCCGGCAGATGCCTATACCCACGGCCTAGGGATCTTCCTGGGGGTGGGAGTGACCACCGCCTTCATTTCGGGGCTGTTTTTGTGGGTGGGCTACCGGGTATGGCTAGCAGCCCAACACTTTGGCTTCATCACCCCTTCCGAGTTTTTCGGCCACCGCTTCAACAGCCCTCTTTTGGCTCTACTCTACTGCCTTAGCGCCCTGACGTTTACCGCCCCCTACATCAGCATCCAGATCATTGGCGGAGCCCGCACCCTGGCGGCTGTCTTGGGGGAGGGGATTCCCTACTGGCCCTTGGCAGTGGTGGTGGCGCTGGTGATCTTGGGGTATGTGCTCTTTGGCGGATCCCAGGCGGTGGTCTGGACGGACGTGGTGCAGGGGATCATCTTGATTCTGGGGATGGGGGTGGCCTTTGTTGCAGTGGCTTTCTCCCTAGGGAGAGAAGCGGGTAGCGAACTGGATCCCTGGCTGAGCTTGCCCGGCCTCAATGGGCGCTGGAGCTGGCAGGGGCTATTTGGCAACCAGTTGCTGTTTTTCATGGCCACGCCCCTTTTCCCGCAATTTTTCCAGCGCTTCTACATGGCCAAAAGTGCCCGGCCCTTCCAGACCCTGATGGTAGTCTGGCCGCTGCTGATTCTGCTGGTCTTTTTCCCGGCAGCTCTTCTTGGGGTTTGGGGCCGCCTGGCTTTTCCCAGCCTGGAGAAAACGGATCAGATTATGCCCATGATGTTGCAAACCCTGCCCAGCGGCGTAGCAGCGGTGGTGATTACGGCGGCCCTGGCTGCTCTCATGTCCACAGCTGACTCCCAGCTTCTCACCGCCAGCTCCCTAGTGACGCGGGATCTGGTGGTTACCTTCTTCAGGCGCCAGCTTTCCCCCCACCAAGAAGAGTTGCTAGGCCGCTGGGTGGTGCTGGGGATCGGCCTAGCTTCCTTTGTGATTGCTCTTAACCCGCCGGGGCTGATTGTGGAGATTGCCACCTGGAGCTTTCAGGGCAACGCCATGCTGTTCCCTGTCTTAATTGCCGGCCTGTACTGGAAGCGGGCTACCCGCGCCGGGGCAGTAGCCGGGGCCCTCGTCTCCAGTGGCCTGACTTTAGGTTGGCTGTCGGGTCTGTTGCCGCGGGCTTGGACAGGGGGCTGGTTACCCGTAATCCCGGCAGTGGTGATCGGCAGTGGGGTGTTAATTGGCGTAAGCTTGCTTACCCAGCCGCCCAAGGAGCAGGTGACCGCCTACTACGAGGAAGGGCCTTGGGGAGAGTAGGTTATTCTTTATCGATCAGCTCAATCAACGCTTTTCCAGGTCTGCCGGTAGCCAGCCAGCTTGAGCCAGGCCGTTGAGAAATGCGAAAGTCCCTCCTAGAAAAAGCAAGCCCATCAGGCCCGCCAAGGGGTTGCCACCAATCCCCGTTAGCCACGCTGGCGCCCTGCCGGTGTAGTCTATCCAGGCCAAGTTGTTGACCCAGGTGATGCCCCACACCCAGCCGGCGTGCAGCCCCAGGCTGAGTCCTAGCTTGTTTTGGTTCCACACCTTGGCCTGGGCCAGCAGCAAGCCCATCAGCCATAGCCCCGGAAACTGGGGCCAGGTGGCGAGAATCTCCGCCAGCGGCTTTAAGAAATGGGCCAAAGCAAAGAGAAGGCTGGATCCCCACAGAGCGCTTGTCCAGCCGTAGTCCAAGGCCATCTCCTGCAGCAGCCAACCGCGGAACAACAGCTCTTCCGCCAGCGCCACCGCCAGGCCCACCCCTAACCCCAGCAAGCCATAGCCGAGCAGGGATCCCCCTGCCACCGGCTGCCAGCTCAGCCAGCCCAGGGCACCCTCTAGGCCAAAGAGCAGAAAAAGCCCGCCAACACCCATCCCCAGGCCCCAGAGGATCCCAGCCCGGCAGGCCCAACTCTTGTCTAAGCCATAGGCGGCAAACCCGGATCCCCACAGCCACAGCCAAAGGAGCAGCAGGGCATACAGCGGCAGCCAGAGGTACTCTCGCCCAAAGAAAAACCCCCCTAGGCCGACCCACGGCAGCCAGGCCAAAAGGGGGATCCCCAAAAACAGCAACAGGCGCAGCGGAAATGGAAAAGCTTTTAGTCTGGCAATCTGCAGGCCCACCCAACCCGCTCCTAGTTAGCGTTCCGGCTCGATCGAGCTGGTGAGGCCGTGCTGGCGCAACTGCTCGCAGTAAAACTCCGCATGCTCCCGCGGCACCACGATGACCACAGCAACGCCGTTGTTGTGGGCTTCCAGCATGATTTCGGTGGCTTGCGGCGGCAGCATCGATGGGATCACCTTCACCAGCACCTGCACCACGTACTCCATGGTGTTGACATCGTCGTTGTGCAGCAACACCCGGTACATGGGCATGTGCTTCGGGGTTACAGAAGGCTTAACCAGAGTCTCCGTAGCCACGACGATCCCTCCTTGGGTCAACAAGAGGTTCTAGAACGCAAAACCGGAAAACAGAGCCAAAAAGCAAAAAACCTTAATGGAATTTTAGCCTTCTCAGCAAGGGTTGTGAAAAGCCGGCGCACGGAGGTCGGCGTTCTTAAACAGAAGCTAACCCAGTTTTCACCGGCCCACAACCTCAGTTTGGGCGCAAAAATGCTTGACTGAGGGCGGTTGGCCTTTGTTGCGGATCCCTTTACATTTGCCTGCGTCCCTGAGGTGGGTCTCATGAGTTCCCTGCGTTCCCGTCGCTTTTTCCTGCAGTTGCTGATGTTTGGAGGTGGGGCAGCTGCCCTGGCTGCCTGTGGGGGCACCTCCAGTTCCTCCATTCCCCCCCTGGGAGAGCCCGGGTTCCCTCAAGGGGTATTTGCCGGGGATCCCACCGCAGAAGGGGCGGTGCTTTCCACGCGGGTGATCCCGGCCAGTGCAACAGACACGGTTGCGGTGACGTTGCAGGTGGCTGAATTTGCCGCAATGAGAAGTCGGCCAGACCGATGCGGGAGCTTCGCCGGATTTCTGGTCAGAATTGAGGGATCCCTGCTCTACTCGGGATCCCTTTTTTTGTAACTCTTTTTCGCGATTTTCAGCATGAGATTCTTAAGATCCTTAACGTGATCTGGATCATTCGGGAGAAACGGATCTGGGTGCTATAGTGTGAGCGTTGAGGTGGATCCCTGTAGAAAATCTATCTCCGTTTTTCAGTAGGAGGGCAGTCTTATGGCTTCGGTGCGGGGCTGGTTGGTGGCAAGCCTGATAGGGGCAGCCGCGGTTGTCGGGGGTGCTGCCGCCTGGGCTCAGAGCCGTAGTTTGTGGCTTCTTAATGGACAATCGACCGTAGTTACAGGCTATTTCTACCGAGGTGAAAACATCTGGGCGCAGTGCGACCAGGATTGCTTCGATGTGGATCTGGTGCTTTACGATGCCAGCGGTCAGGTGGTGGCTGCAGACGAACTGTTGGACGATTTCCCCATCGTGCAGGCGCCCTACGAGGGCAACTTTTCTGTCAAGGTGATCATGGCTAGCTGTCTCCACCCCAGTGGTTGTGCTGTGATCGTAGACTCGGACTACAGCTTCTAGAAGGGTGCTGGCTGTCCTCACTTCGCTGCTACTGCTTAGGAACTCAGTCCGTAGCCTAGGCTGCTTTGTGAGCAGCTTCCTGGACTTTGGCGTGGGTAAACTTGCTCAGGCCGTGGATGGTCTTTTCCCAGTAGAAGGGCTTGGTAAAAAGCTGCCACAGGGCCATATAGGCTGCGATGGAGTGCAGTTGCCAATAGATGGGGTTGAGCAGGGCATAGAAGGCCAGATCGTAGTAGCCGCGTCGGAAGACAGCCACCAAGTTTAGGTAGATCCCGATGGCATTTCCTACCAGGAGATTGAACAAGCCTAGGTAGATCAGCCAACTCGGGAAAATGTTTTGCAGCCAATGGGCGCGGGTGAGCAGCCAGTAAATAAACAGCAGCCACATGATGGGGCTGGTGAGGAAGGTAAAGAAGCTGCCCCCGATAAAAAATTGGTAGGATAGCCAGTTTTTGAGGCCCAGCTTGCGCAAGGAGCGCAGGGGGTTGCGGTTGTGGACCAGCCAAGTTTGCATGTAGCCTTTGATCCAGCGGGAGCGCTGCCGGATCCAGTTTTTAACGGCACAGTTGGCCTCTTCGTAGGTGGTGGAGTTGATCACGCCCACGGTATAGCCGTGCTGGCTGGCGCGGATGCCCAAGTCGGCGTCTTCGGTGACGTTGAACGGATCCCATCCCTGCAGCTCCCGCAGGCGGTCGGTGCGGAAATGGTTGCTCGTGCCACCCAGGGGGATGGGCATTTTCAGAGTTTCCAAGCCTGGCAGGAGGTAATCAAACCAGTAGGAATACTCCAGGGTGAACATGCGGGTGAGGAAGTTCTCGTTGCGGTTGAAGTAGTTAAGGGCAGCCTGGACGCAAACCAAGCTGGGATCCCCTTTTTTGAAGGCGATGATCGCTTTTTTGAGTTGGTCGGGGTCGGGGATATCTTCAGCGTCGTAGATGGTGAGGTATTCGCCGCGGGCAAAGGCCAGGCCGTAGTTGCAGGCTTTGGGTTTGGTCTTGGGCTTGCTATCTGGCACGATGAGCAGGCGCACGTAGCGGGGGGGCTTGGCAGCCCGGGCCGCCTCAATGGTGTCTCGGTCGTTTTCCTCCAACAGAATAAGCACATCCAACCGCTCGTGGGGGTAATCCAGCTTGGAGAGGGAGTTGATGAGAATTGGCATCACTTCTGGCTCTTTGTAAACCGGCACCAGGATGGTGTAGATGGGCAAGGTGTGGTCATCGAGGGCGGCCACTTCTTCATCGGTAATCTGGTGGAAGCGATCGGCGGATCCCACTAGGCTGAGCAGCAGTTTGAACAGGATCGAAGCGACGTAAAAAAGATTGATCAGCAGCACCAAAATGGTCAGAGTCGTCCAGGGAGCAGTGGCCAACCCCAATAGAAATAGCAGCAGCAGGCCGTAGCCCACTGCAATCTGAGAAGGAGTAAACACCCGCGAGGCCGATTCTTCTGGCAGGCGGGCCATGAGCTTGTACACCGCCTCTTGGCTGAAGCGGGATCCCTGGTCTTGGCTGAGCAGTTGCGTGATATCCTGCTCGGTGCCCAGCACCTTTTCAATCCGCAAGCCTGGCCGCCAACTGTAAAGGATCTCATCCACCGCCCAGTCCAGGGGGTCATTGACCATCACTGTAAGGGTGTGCTCATCCGTCCAGCTCAAGGGGTAGAAGAGGTGGCGCATCATCACCTCGGGATCAAACTGCCGGCTCAGGCTCTCGTCGCGGTGGAGCAGCCCTGTCCCCATTAGTTCTGAAACAGCGGGGTAGCCCAGCAAATGGGCTAGGATGCTGAGATACTCGGGGGTGGAGAGGTAGCTCAGCCGGGTCAGCACCTGCCCCAGGCTGGAGCCGGTGCGGCGGCGGATGTCCAAAGCCTGCTGCCACTGCTCTAAGGTAAGACGACTGCCCAGCAGTTCGGCGGCCAGCTTGCGCTCAAGGATGACCGTCAGGATCTGCTTTTCGGTAGCCGGGATCTCCCAGAGTTTTTCTGCTTCCGGGCACAGGCGTTTCACAGCCTGCCAAACGCCGGGGTAGCCCGGCTCTTCAGTGGCCACGACAACGGTTTGCGGGTTGAGCCAGCCACAGGGCAAAAAGCGCACCGGCACCAGATCGATAGGCTCGATCAGCCAAGGCAGCTCTGGATCCAGGGAGTGCTTGAGCAGCCAGTCTCTTAGCTTGGGCCGATCCAGAATCTGGCGACACAGGTCGGCGAACTTGTCGGGGTGCATGACCCGCAGGCTCCAAAGAGCCCTAGGCAAGGAGCAACTAGCTGCTTCGCGATACTCCTCAGCCTTAGCCAATTGCTGCCGGGTAAGGTAGCCCGTGCGCAAAAGCGAGGATTTGAGGGACTGGAGCATAGAGCGTGGCTGGAAACCCTATTCGCGCAAGTGGGACGGAGTCCTTGCTTGACTCAAGTCTGGTTTAACCGGAAGTCCTCTGCCAACCCCCCTAGGAAAGGGTGGGCGACTCAGGGCGGCGGGCCAAGCGTTGGTAGGTATTCCAGGCTCCTACTGCCAGCAAAAGGGCCAGCAGCAGCACTAACCAATAGCGGTATTGCCACAACAAAAGCTGCCAACTGAAGCGACCGGGGTAGCGCACTCGATAGCCTGCCGGGGTGAGATCCCAGCTCTGTACCTGGGTGAGCTGGGGGGTGGCAGCGTAGGCAGTGAGCACATTTCCCTGCAGTTGGCTGGCTAGGCGACTGCGCGGATCGGCAAGGCCACGGCTGAGGCGTTCTGCCAAAGCTGGATCGGATCCCCACCAAGACAGCCACAGGGTGGGCTTGCCCTGAACCAAAAAGTACTGCAGCAGGCCAAGGTTTTCTTGTGGTTGAGCAGCCAGGGCCACCTGCTGGTTTAAGGGATTGAGGATCTCAAACTGGGATCCCAGCCGAATGGGGCTATTTAGATCCACCTGCTCTGGGGCGGCTACCAGGATTTGCCAAGCGAAGTTTCCGCTCTCCAGTTTGCCTCCCTCTTTGGGCAGAAACTTCACGGCGGGCAAAAGCGGTCGGGCGGCCAGCCGGCTCAGGGCCCCAACCAAATAGGCAGCAGCCGGCAGCAACTGCGGATCCCCCAGCCACACTTGGCCCGATCCCCGCAGCACTGCTGGAATCTCTTGCAGCTCCCCAGTGGGAGCTTGGTAGCCACTCCAGAGAAGGCCAGAGCTATCCGAGCGCACCTGGACTGTTAGCGGTGTCAGGGATCCTCGACAATTACCGGGGCTGGCGCCATAGTCAAAGCGGAGCTCCAGTTGATTAAAGCGGCGCAGCAGGCGGGTGGGCAGGGTAACGGTCTCGTTGAGCTGGGTGCGCCCGGTTAGGTTGTAGGTGCGCAACAGAACGCCATTCAAGAACACGTAGCCCGTCAGGCGATCCCCCACTCGGCCATCCACCGGGTTCATAATGACGTCTAGTTGCGCCGCCAGATCCCGCGGCCGTCCCCCTAATTGGGACAGGTTGAAGTTGAAGACCAAAGACTGGCTGCCAAACCCCCGCAGCAGGGGATCCACGATCCCCAGCTCACGGAAGCTGAGGCGGTTGGCCCTGAGAGCTTTCTCCAAATCGGATACTGCTACCACCTGGATCCCTCGGCTCACCAGACCTGCCCGCTTCCACTCTTCATAGAGGGCAAGAATGGACTCGCGGCGGGCGGCTACCCGTAGGCGGGATCCCTCGGGGGTAATTTCATGCTGCAAGTGGGGGGTGAAGTTGGCCGGTTCTAGGGTAACTTGAGCTCCTGTAACCGGGCGGCTGCTCCAGAGAATAGGGGTCTGGGGAAAGAGGTGGGAAAGCAAGCTATACAGCCAAAGGGCCGCTTCTGCGGCTTCAGGAGTGAGGTTAGCTGGCACCACCAAAGTGAGCTGGGGGTATACCAGGCGCAGAAAGCCAGCCACCGTGGTATCCGGAACGCGGGGCACCAACTCAAAGAAACTGTCCCGCCCCACCGTCAGCAACAGATTGCCGGTGTTGAGATCGGCGCAGATGTCGTCGGTGATGCTCAAAAACGGCTGCACCGACACCGTGATGAAGCGCTCCCCTGGGGGCAGGGCCGGGATCGGCACCCGCACCACTGGCTCCTGCCGCAAATCTCCCACCAGAAAGATCCCCGCCAGCTCGTCGTTGATCAGCACCCGCACGGTAGAGGTGGGCTTGAGCACCGGCGAGGGATCCAGGCGCAACTGGACAAAGCTGGCTTCCGGGTCGATGCCGTTGATGGGCGCAGGGACGGTGACATCCAGGCGCGGGTTGGATCCCTGCAGCAGCACCGAACGCTCGTAGCCCAGCCTCTGGAAAGAAAGAGGCTCCGCCCCCACTGCCTGGGTCGGCACGCAGCAGAGCAAGCCGGCCACCAGCCATCCCCACCGCCTTCTTGCCTGCCTCACCTCAGCCATTTGCTGGATCCCCAGAACCTGCCCCGACGACAAAAAAAGCCTAGACCCAAAGCAGGGGCAACTGCCAAGCTTTTAGAAGTATATGGCGCAATAGTTATCAATTGGCCACAGGAGAGCCCTCTCGCTCAGGAACTGGCCTAGGCGCGGTCGTAGTCATCCTCAAAGCGCACGATGTCGTCTTCCCCAAGATACTCCCCGTTCTGCACCTCGATGACGACCAAAGGGGTAGTGCCAGGGTTTTCCAGGCGGTGCTTGGTGCAGGGGGGAATGTAGGTGGACTCGTTGGAGCTCAGCAGCATCACCTCTTCTCCACGGGTAACCTTCGCTGTGCCCCTGACCACGATCCAGTGCTCGCTGCGGTGGTAGTGCATCTGCAGGCTGAGGCGATGGCCGGGCTTGACCTCGATGCGCTTGATCTTATACATCGGGCCTTCATCCAAGACGCAGAAGGAGCCCCAGGGGCGGGTCTCAGCCTGGGAGGGCAAAAGCTCCAGCGCCGGAATTGCCGCGTTGTCCCTGTCCCGCGCAGACTGTAGCATTGAGGTCACACCCTGTTCCCGTTCAAAGACCTTCCTATCTTCACCTGCAGCCCGCCAACTTTTCATCGACCATTTTGCTGAACCCAATACGCCAAAATGCGTAGAAGAAACGCCTCAAAAAAGGGAAAACTAGTCTAGCTTTGTAGGGATCCCAAAACACGTCCATCGATCCCAAATAGTTTTTCTGAAACTTGTTGGCATTAAGTCACTCCTTGGGATTCGATGAGGTGTTCAAGTCTCCTAGAACTAATTGTGAAGTTTAGCTAAGTTTGTTCGTGAAGCATCTATGTTTGCAACTCAGCTTAAAGCCTTCTGGAGGCTCGTTGCGCCGGCAGGGATCCCCTTGCTGCTCCTAGCTGGCCTTTTGTGGGGGCTCAAGGAAGGCTGGGGCTGGGTAAGCCTGGAGATGCAGTTTCTTGGCTACAAGGGATCCGTAGCCGCCCTGGGGCCGGATCCGCGCCTGCCCATTGTCGGCACCACTTTTCCCCCTTCCCTGGTGCTGGCCACAGCCATCTTGGGGCGATCGCCGCTGTTGCTGCAGGCCATTTTGGGAGCCCTGTTGTTGGGCTGGATGGGGCAACAGTTGCGCCGTCTGCCCGCTGGCCTGGGGTGGCGCTGGCTGTGGGGCTTGTTGCTGCTGCTGCAGCCAGCTTTGATCCTGATGCTGCTGCGTAGCCCCGCCTGGACGGCCACCTCGCTTTTGCTGGGGGTGAACATGGCCTTGTTGTTTCCCCTGGCCGATGAGAAACAAGCAGTGGAGAAGGATGAGCTGCCCGTTACGCTGCGGCTGCTGCTCATTGGCCTGACCTTGGGGCCTCTGATGGTGCTGCGCTGGGAAAGTAGCTGGCTGCTGCCCTGGCTGGCGATAGCACTGCTATTAGCTTTTCGCCGCGAATCCTGGGGCTTTCGCTGGACTTCGCTTTTGGTGGCAGGCTTTGTCAGTCTGGCCTTGATCCTGAGCTGGCTGTACGTCAACTGGCTGTCGGTGGGGGATCCCTGGGCCTTTACCTTTCAGGTGGGCAGTGGCCTGCGGCTGCCGCAATTGCGGGAAGACTTGCAGCAGGTGGGTGGCTGGCGAGGGCTGCTTGAAGCGGGGAAGTGGCTGGCGCTGCTGGCTCCTGCCTATTTGCTGTTGGGGATGGGATCCCTGTTGGGTCACGGTTTGGGCCGTCGCGTCTGGGCCTTGATCTGGGGGATGCCGCTAGGGCTCCTCTTGGCTTCCCTAGGGCAAGGGCTGTTTCTGCCAGAGCTATGCCGTTTTGCTGTTTTCTGGGTACCCTTGCCTCTTGGGATGAGCGCCTACCTCGCTCGTGGAGCTGGTTCTCGTTGGGCTAGGTGCCTGTTGATCACCGCTCTCTTGGGGCTGAACTGCTTGACCGCCGGCTATGGGCTAAGCCAAGAGTCGGGTTTTTGGGCGCCCTTGGTAGCCGAAGAGCGGGATCTCTGGGAGCGACTGGTGGCAGGGGTAGCACCCATAAGCCCCCAGTTGGAAGCTGCCCAAGACCTGTACGAAGTAACTCCTAGCGGGCAAGCTCTAGAAACATGGCGAAGACAGCGCCAGGAAAAGCGCCAGGTGGGGCAATATCTCCGTCGCCACCTATTGCCCGGCGAGAGGGTGCTGGTGGACGACGACATCCACTTTGAGGCTATCTTTTGGGCAAGAGACCCGCGCCTGTTTCTCACCCCTCACCAGTACGAGTTTGCCCTGGCTTTGCAGCACCCCCAGGAGCGGGTGGACTACTTGCTGGTGGCGGGGCCAGCGGATCCCTTGCGGAGTGTCGATCGCATCCTGCAATTTTGGCCTGGGCTTACTTTTGAGGGGCTGCCGGGCTTCAGGGAGGTCTACAGCTCCCCACAGGTGCGGCTGTGGGCCCGCCAGGTAAAGCTTGAGGAGGAGACGGAATGAGCTGGAGACGACGATGGCCGAGGCGACAGGTGCTGCAGATGGGCGGAGCGCTGCTAGCTGCCTATGGAGTTGCCAGCTGTGGTCAAAGCTCCGAAAGCGTTGCCCTTGGGAACCTGAACTTGTCAAAGCTGCTGGCCCGCTGGGAAGTGGGCATCGGGGCAGATCCCGGTCGCTTTCTCTGGGAGATTGAGTCGGATCCTCAGGTGGCGGCAGTGGCGCAGGGGTGGGATCCCCATTTCTTGAGTGGCTGGCTCAACAGCTTTGACCACCGCCAGGGGGATCTCTCCTTTTGGCGCAACTGGCACCAGGCCGGGCTTTTGCGGCAGTGGTTTGAGCGGGGCTATACTCTCCACATCATCACCTGGGAAGACGACACCCACCGCCCCTGCGGCGACTACCACATCTCCCAGCAGTTTATCCAAGACGTAGCCGAGCTGGCGGGGTATATTGCCCAAGCCAACCCCCAAGGCCGCCCTACCTACTGGAGCTTGGCCACCGAGTTCTCCTACTGGCGCATCCCTGCCGATACCTACAACGCCGACACTGCCCCCTACTACCAGGCTCTCATGCGCAACGTCCTAAGAGCTCGCCAGGCCATCAAGGAGCGTTTGCCAGAGGCCGAAGTGGCCCTCTGTTGGGGCGGGTGGATTGCCACCTTCGACGATCCCCAGCGCGGGTCGGGGCGCAGCATGGTGGAGCCCTTTGCCGAGACCCTGAGCCGGATGGACGGGATCGCCTTCCAGTCCATGCGCCAGCGGCGGCCAGGGGAGTTTAACCCAGAGCTGAACGGGCCGGATCCGGGCAACCCTGAGCAGATCCGCCTCTGTTGCCGCCTGTTTTCCCCCATCCACTCCAACCTGATGTTGGCCCACTACGAGCCATCGATTAAGGACAAACACCCCAACGGCGGTCGGGCCGACACGGTCCAGGTGGACTTTGCGATCATGAGCCGGCGGGAGTGGCTGCAGGAGGTGTCGCAACTGGGGCTGCGGCGCATGTCTCTCATGCACTACGGCCTCTACAAGGGGGATCCCTATGGGGCGCTGACAGCAGCGCGGCAATTCCGGGCCCGGGTAGGTTTGCCAGCTGTTGCCAGGAGGGTGTAGCCGTGGAGACGAGGACCCAAAACGGCCTTTGGCAGATACAATCCCCCTTGGCGGCGCTGTTGTTGGGGATCCCCAGATGAAGCCTTTTGCCATAGCAAGAAGCTGGCTGCTGGGCCTAAGCCTTGTCTTGGGTCTGGAGCTGCCAGCCTGGGCAGGCTGTGGCTTTCCTCGCGGAGAAGGGAAGACGTTTTTCTCGCTGCAGCCCGAGGTGTACCAACCCCGCACTCGCTTTGACCAGGGGGGACGCCTGCAGCAGGCCCCTTCAGAGTACGGCGAGACCCGCCTCAACCTGTTTGCCGAAACCGGCCTCAGCGATCGCCTCACCCTCAACCTCAACACCAGCTATGTTTTCCTGGAAAACCGCTTCGCCAGCGGCGACCAGCTCGTGACCCAGCGCAACCAGGGCCTGCGGGATCTGGAACTGGGCCTGCGCCATACTTGGGGAGAGGGGGATCCCTTTTTCTCAGCTCAGTTGACGGCCCTCATCCCGCCTGGATACGCCACCGAAAATACCCCCCTGCCCTTGGGGTACGGAGTCTTTGGCTACGACTTCAGCTTAGGAGCGGCAGCCAATGTCGAGCTGGGATCCCTGCCCGCCTTTTTCGACTCTTGTCTTACGTTTCGGGATTACCTGGGCTATCCGGGCGACCGCCTCAAAGCCAACTTGACCTTTGGAGCGGATCTCAGCCCTGAGGTGCAGGCCATTGTGGCTCTGGATGGCGACTTTACCCTCGGCAACGGCGCCCCTTTGCTCTTTGGGGATGTGGCAGTGCAGGATCCCGACTACGACAGCCTCAAGCTCTCCGGCCAGCTCAACTGGCGGCTACAGGGAGGTCTGACGCTGGGGCTGGGCGGGTTTCAATTTCTAACAGGCCGCAACACCAATGCCGGCGGCGGCTTCACTGGCTATGTGTGGCTGAGTTACTAAAACCCAACAAAATGTTGCGGGATATCCGCCTCGGTAACAGGGATCCGCAGCGCCAGATCTAGGATGAGTCTTGGCAGCTGTTGGCCAGGAGAACGGATCCCATGCCTCGCTTTGAAAACATCATTGCCGCCATCGACGGCAGCGGCCCCACCGAGCAGATGGTGCATACCCTCCTGTCCTTGCCGGCCTTTGCCCAGTGCCACGTGACGCTGCTGCATGCGGTGCCTTCCCAGACTTCTGCCGAGGAGATGCGGGCTGCCTGGCAAAAGGGGCAGGAGCTATTGGCCCAGACGCTGCAGACCTTTCCCCCGCGGCCTGGGCTGAAGATTAGCACTCAACTGGTGGAAGGGGATCCCAAGGTGGTGGTGCTGCAGGTGGCGGAATCTCTACCCAATCCCCTGATTGTCATGGGATCGCGGGGGCGCAACCGCATCATGGCCATTTTGCAGAACTCGGTCAGCCAATACGTGTTCCAGCTCGCCTCCTGCCCCATGCTGCTGGTCAAAGACGACGCCTACGTCAAATACCCCAGCCACGTCATGGTGGCCCTCAACAACTCCCCCGCCGCCCAGGCCGCCTTTGCCACGGCCCTGGATCTAGTGGCCGGCATCCCGGGAGCCCAGATTTTCCTAGCCTCTGTGCAACTGGATGCCGATGCCCAAGCTCGGGACGAAACCCTAGACCGGGCAATCGCTACCCTCAAAAGTCGCCAAATTGGCCACCGAGTGTTAACTGCCGTCGGCGATCCCGGCGCCGAGATCGTGCGCCTGGCGGAAGAGAGCAAGGCCGACCTGCTGGTGATGGGATCCCCAGATCGCCGGCCCAGCATTGCCCGCAGCATCCCCGATTTGGATCGCCTGCTGGGGCGCTCCATCTCCGACTATGTGCGGGTGCACATCGGCTGCCCCGTGCTGATGGTGCGGTCTGCTCAAGACTAGAGACTGGTCACTCCCTAAGGCAGGATAGAACGGCGCTCCGTCACGCGGTCGCTTTGCTGCTGGCGATCCGGGCTGACGGCCCAAGCCTCGAAGATGAGCTCAGGGACGCCAGGGGGGATGGTCATGCGGGTGAGGGCTTGCCACCGCCCCTGCTCGTCGCGGGAGAAGTCCAACAACCACCGGGGGCCATCCACCAAAGAGCGGGTGTGACCGTGCTTGACCCAAAACTTAATCCACAAAGGAGGCTGAGCGGTGGAGCTACTGGCAGAATTGACGGAAGCCGGCAAACGCAGCACTACATCGAAGTTGTCACCTGCCCGCAGTTGCTCAGGCACCACCAGTTGCGGCGCCGGGCAAGCTCCCGGCACCTGCGGGGAAAGAGGCGAGGTTCCCGGACTGGCGGCGGCGAGCGGTGGCGGCGGAACCGCCTCCTCGCGAGGTGGCTCAGGTTGGGGTGGTGGAGAAGAGGATGAGATGGGCACTGGCCCAACCTCAGGTTGGGCGGCAGGTTCGGGCGCGGTGTCTGCTAGGGAGGCTGGGAGCTCTTCTGGCTGAAGCGGGCCCAAAACTTCTCCAGCCTCCTCTTTTTCCGCAGGGGCGCTGCGCTGCGAGATGCGCAACAACTTCTGCAGGGTGCGTTCGGGGGACAGCAAGGGTGAGGGCGGGGAAGAACTGCCGGCTGCGGCTGGCGTTTCTTCTTGCCGCTGCTGACCGGCAGGGATCCCTGGGGAGGGTGGGAGGACTTCCCCCTGGCCGCGACAGCGAACGGAAAAGGAGATCCGCAGCGGCTCTGGATCCGACCAGGAAGAGGGAGTGAGGCGCAGTTCCCCCCGCAGCGGACGGCTCCAGGTATGGCTCGGCAGGGTGATGGGAATGCTGAACACTGCCGTCCGGGCTTCAGTCGGAAATTGAATCAGCCGTTGCCCCTCGAAAACCGGGCTCTGCTCCCCTTCATCTTCTTGCCAAACTCGTACCCGCAGCTCGCCACTACAGCCAATCCGCCCCGTCACCACCAGCACTTCCCCCGGAGATCCCTCCAATTCGCTGTGCATCAGGGAAAACAGCTCTGGCGGGATGGCAACCTCTTTTTTCTGAGCCAGCTCAGGAGGTTCAGACGCGACTTCTTGGGCCGCCGGGGATAGTGCCTGTTTCCGCTGCACCGGGGCGGGCACAACCTGGAAGCGCAGGCAATTGTTCAGCTCCGCCTCGCCAAATAACTCGGCGATCAAATCGGCATCTCGGCAGTGCAACTCCCAAAAACCAGGGGCGAGGTGGGTGGCCGGCAGGATGACGCCGATCCCCTCCTCGTTGGTGCGAACAGAACGGGTTTGCATGAGCGAGGCGGCTGTCTTGGGGTTGGCTACCGCTGGGGATCCGCTATTTTCGGTCGGCAGAGGGCGCTGGCGGACTTCCACTGTGATGGTGAAGTGGGGCTGGGGAGAACGGGCAACGATGGTGTAGGTGTCCTCTTCCAAAATGGCTCCCTCGGCTGGTACCGGCTGCCAGTCTTCTCGGCCGTTGCGCCGCACCCAAAAACTCAACATCGCTCCCTCACCTCTGGGACACCAAATACTTCACCAGGTCAGCTTGCAAGAGGGTTTGCTGCTGCCCCGTGGGCAAGTGCTTGAGCTGCACCTCCCCGGCCGCAGCTTCCGCATCCCCCAGCGCGACAGCCCAGGTCGCACCGCTGCGGCTGGCCCGCTTGAACTGCTTGCTGAAAGCGCTGCCGCTCAGATCCAGCTCGGTGCAGAAGCCGGCTTGGCGCAGAGCTTGGGCAATCTGAAGGGATTGGGCCTCCGCTTTGGCGCCGCGGGAGATCACGTAAACCTCGACCGATGTTGGCGGAATCTCCTGTTGTTTCTTCTGCAGCAGCAAAACCAGCCGCTCCAGGCCGATGGCCCAGCCCACCGCCGGGGTGGGAGGCCCGCCCAGCTCCTCCACCAGACCGTCGTAGCGGCCACCCCCACAGACGGTGCTCTGGGATCCCAGCTCCGGCGAGACGATCTCAAAGGCGGTGTGGGTGTAGTAGTCCAGGCCGCGCACCAGGTAGGGATCCAGCTCATAGGGAATGTCTAGGGCTTGGAGATGGGCCTGCACTTGCTCGAAGAAGGCCCGCGAGTCAGCACTGAGGTAATCGGGCAGCTTGGGCCCTTGTTCAGCAATGGTGCGGGTATGGGGATCCTTGCTGTCGAGGATGCGCAACGGGTTGCGGACAAGGCGCTCCTGGGAGTCCGGATCCAGCTCTTCCTTCAAAGGGGTAAGGTAGTCCACCAGGGCTTGGCGATAGGCCCGCCGATCCTGCGGATCCCCGAGGGAGTTGAGCCGCAAGGTGAGGTTTTCCGCCCCCACTGCCCGCAGCAGATCCCAGGCCAAGGCGATGACCTCGGCATCGGCGCGGGGATCGCGGCTGCCCAGCAGCTCCACCCCCAACTGGTGGAATTGGCGCTGCCGCCCCGCCTGGGGACGCTCATAGCGAAACATCGGCCCACAGTACCAGAGGCGCTGCACATCGCCGGCCACCTGCAACCCATGCTGGATGTAGGCCCGCACCACGCCGGCGGTGTTCTCGGGGCGCAGGCTCACCTCCTGCTCGCCGCGGGTGCTAAAGGAGTACATCTCCTTGCCCACCACGTCGGTGGCGCTGCCAATGCTGCGGGCAAAGAGTTCTGTCAGCTCCAGAATCGGGGTGCGGATCTCCTGGTAGTTGGCTCGCCCCAAGATCTCGCGGGCGCTGGCCTCCACCTGCTGCCAAAGCCGTACCTCCTGCGGCAGGATATCTCGGGTGCCGCGCACCGCCTGGATCATCTCCATGCCTGTTCTCCCCCGCCCAGAACCACGGCTTGCTGCGCCAATGGTCGGCGTCAGTTTTTTCCTATCAACTCAATTATCGATTATCGGCTATCGGCAGCCGCGTTCCCCATTGCCGACGGGGCAAGCTGAGCCTGAGCTAAACCCCAACAGGAGTAGGTGGCGGCCACTTGGCTGCTGGCAGCCACAGCGGCGGTGGTGGAGCGCAAAATGGTGGTGCCCAGGGAAACCGGCACTCCGCCATGGGCTTCCGCCTGACGGCGCTCGGCCTCCGTCCAGCCGCCTTCTGGGCCGATGGCCACCGCCAAGACGGGATCCCTCTCCGAGAGCCTCAGCTTCGGCAGGGCTTGCAGCAGGAGGGGAGCGTTCTCCCGCGCCACAGCAATGCCCCACCAATCGGCTTTGAGCTCGGCCAGCCAACTTGTCCAAGGGGTAGGGGGATCAACCTGGGGCCAGCGCAGCCGCTCACATTGTTCGGCGGCCTCCTGCACAATTTTCTGCCAGCGTTCCCGCCGGCCCCATCCCGGCTCCACCACGGTGCGCTCCGTCAGCAGAGGGGTAATGCGCGCCGCTCCCAGCTCGGTGACCTGGCGAAACACCTCGTCAAACCCCGGCCCCTTGACCACTGCCAAGCCCAGATGCAAATAAACGGGCAGCTCCCGCGGCAGCGCCTCCACCTCGCCCATAACCTGGGATCCCTGCGGCTGCCAATGGGCCAGCCACAGCTTGCCGGAGCCATCCAAAACCAAGAACGGATCCCCCGGCTTGAGGCGGCGCACCCGCTGCAAGTAGTGCTCTTGCGGGCCGGTTAAATGGAGAACACCGCCGGCATCCCGTTGAGCCGGGTCGATGGCCAGGCGGGGCAGAGAACTCAGGTCATGCGTGCGTTCAGACAGCACCATTCTCCCCGTCGCCAGAGGGCTGCCACCGCCCATTCGTTGGCCTCCAACATCTCCGCCACCAACTTGGCCTGCTCGAGGAGGATACCGCTGAGGATCAGCCACCCCCCCTTTTTCACCACCAGGCCAAACTCTGGGATCATATCCAGGATCACGTCCGTCAGAATGTTGCACACCAGCCCGTCCACCATCTCGGGAATGTGCTCCAGGCTCCCCTGGGCCACCACAATGCGATCGGTGAGGCCGTTGAGGTCGCGGTTGTGGAGCGTGGCCTGCACCGCCAGCGGGTCGATGTCCACCGCAAACACCCGCTTTGCCCCCAAAAGAGCCGCCGCCACCGACAAAATGCCCGATCCACAGCCCACATCGGCCACTGTTACCCCCTCTGTGCCCGCCCCCAGGCGCATCTCCAAAGCCTCCAGGCAGAGCTGGGTGGTGGGGTGCGTGCCCGTGCCAAAGGCCATGCCCGGATCCAGCCGCAACAGGAGACGACCGGGATGGGGGGGGGGATCCAGCCAGGCCGGACAGATGAGCAGCTTGTCCCCAACTGGCTCGGGCTGCCAGTGCTGCTTCCAACTGTTGCTCCAATCCTCCGCTTCTATGCGTTCCCAGCGCAGTTTGGGGATGGGCTGGCCAGCCACAAGGGCGTCTTGCCGCAGGCGCAGCGCCAGAGCGGCCAAATCCAAAAGGGTGGCGCGGAACCAGGGCAAATAGGCGTGAATGCTGATTCGATCTTCGCCATGAGCCTGGCTGGCCATGCCCTGACAGCCAAAGCTCTCCAGCCGCCAAAAGATCTGATCCTCCTGGGCAGGGGAAGCGATGATGTTGAGAGCCCACCAGGCCCCACCGGGATCCGGCGCTTGGGCAGGCGAGAGCAGGCTGGGGTCGGCAACGGTTGTGCTCACGGGGATCCCTTCAACAAACCTAAGGAAAACCGAAGTTTTGGCTAACAGAATAGCGCTCCAAGTTGCCAGCAGGCTAGCACTTAATCCAGCACTCTATATCAAAAATTGCAGTTCTCCCCTCAATTCATAGTTTAGGCTTTAAGAGCCTGCCCCACTGTTCCTGGTTGGTCTGGGATTTGAAGGCGCACACCCGTCGGCTTGGCAGCGACGCAGGGATGGACTTCCCCCCAATTGGGGGATGGCCCTCAGCGGTTCCTTGGATGCCCAGCTCGGCCTTGTGAGATAGATTAAATCCAAAAGCATTGAACAAGAATTGGGTACAGCGTTGACGTGCTTTCCAGCCTCAGTGATTTTACTGATAGATGAGGTTTGGCCGGGGCATGCTGAGTAACGATGGAGAGGAAGCAATGCAGGCGGCAAAGTCGATGTCAACCGAGCAGTCAGCGCAGCAGCCGAAGGTGGCTCTTCTTGCCAGAGGGGAAAGGGCTGGCCACGAGGATCCCCAGCCGCTCGCAGTCAGCACTCGCAAGCACTCCGTCCCGCTGGCGCGAACGGCTCTCATGCAGCGCTTTAACCGCAGCTTTCCGCCTTTTTATAGCCAGTTCGTCAGCAGCGAGGTGCAGGCTCAAAATCTGCGCTTGGCCTATGCCCTCTACCAAACCCGCAAGGCCGTGGTACAGATGCGGGACGAGCGCAGCAAGACGGTGGTTTGTCTGGCCTATCGCAACCGCCCTTCTCTGCTCAGCGACCTGTTTGGGGTGCTCACCGCTTTCAATCTCTCGGTGCACGGCATCCACCTTTACGGGCAGATCTACTCACCGCACTTGGTGTTTATCCGCGTCACCGTCTCGCGCGATGGCCACAGCCTTTCTGCCCAGACCAAGCTCAACCTAGAACGGGCTATTCACGAGTGCTTGGCGGGGGTGTTTCCCGTTCACGAAACCTTGGCGCTGGAGTTTGATCTCAAGGCCGGCTTGAAAGACACCCAGGTTTCTTTTTATTTTGACCCGGTGTTTCATCTGCCCACGCTGTTGGTGGATGTGGACAACCAGCCGGGCGTGTTTTACCGGGTGATGACCGCTCTGGCGCAGGAGGAGTTGACCGTTGTTCACCTCAATCTGATGCTCCGCCGCAAGCAGACGCGCTTCATTTTCTACTTGCTGGGGCCGGATGCAACTCCAACCCTGCCGGAGTTCCTAGGGCAAAAATTGGCGTTGAGCATCCAGCAGCGGCTGCAAGGGGATCCCGTCTAATCGGCACTAGATCTGCATAGGACTGGGGGGCAAATCGAAAAGGACGGTGCTCAGGTAGCGCTCGGCCCAGGCGGGGCCAAAAGCTTTTTCCAAAACGCGGCGGGTGCGGTCGTTTTGCTGTTGTTGGCTGCAGTAGCGCTGCTGCCCTTGGTAGTGGGCCAGGATCTGGACAGGATCTGTCTGCGGGGGGATCTGTTGCGCCAGCCGGCAGTGGATTTCCAGGTAACGGCAGGCAAAATACAAAAAGCGGTCGGCTTCCGCCTCATCGCCGGGCCGGATGAACAGGCAGTAGGGAGAAAAAATCGTCCCCCACGGCGGCAACTGGCGCCGGTTTTGGAAAGGGGCGAGATGAGCTCCCAAGGCTTCCAGCTCTTGAATGTAGGGATCCGGCAAAGTGGGGGTGACCGGCGAGAGATCGACGATGGCGGCGCTCACCTGGCCGCGGCCGGCCACAATGTCACAGCCAAACAGCGGCAGCGGGTACTGCGGCTGCGGAAACATGACGCAGTGGAGGATATCCAGGCTTTGCCCGGCCTGGGCCAGCTCCAGGTGCAGCTTGCGAAAGGGATCCCCTTGGTAGCAGCGGTTTTCGATCTGCAGTTTCTCGCCTTCCAGGCGGCCCTCCACATAGCCCAGCTCCGCCGGCAGGGCATAGGGAGCCAGGCTGAGGTGGGATCCCCAAATGCTCAGAATCGCCTCCGAAAGGCGCTGGATGAGGGGATGCAGTTGCGCTTGCAGAGCAGGGGCGGTGAACATGGGAGCCAAGAAGACCGGTTAAGCGACAAGTCCTCGAAAGCCCTGCCGGGCCAATCCGCAAAGGTGCCCTCCTGAGATCCAGGTTTCAGGAAGCTGAGGTGGGACTTAATAAAGCGAGGGATCCCAGCCAGTCCAGGGCTGCCGGGGGCTTTGGCGGAGGTGGAGAGGGCCGGATGCTGACCCTAGCGGGCGTTGGCAGCGTTGAGCGCCATTGGATTGATCGAGGACGGAAGGGGTGGGATTCGAACCCACGGTGACCTTGCGGCCACAACGCTTTTCGAGAGCGTCACAATCAACCACTCTGTCACCCTTCCAGTCTGCATAGGGCTTTACCATCTTAGCGGCAAACGGGCTATCCTGCCCGGATCCCCTCTCGTGGAATGGGGCAGATGCAAGCTGGCCAAGCACCCCAGGGCCAAAGCCCTTGGGGGGTACGGCCCGACCAGCCGGAAATGGCGGGGCAAATGAGATCATAGAGGTATGGCTGCCCTTTCCATTCACCACTTTCGCCAGGCCAAACAGGCGGGTCAACCGTTGGTGGCCCTCACGGCTGCTGACTACGCCACAGCGCAGATCTTGGATCGGGCCGGGATCGACTTGATCTTAGTAGGCGACAGCCTGGCCATGACCAGCTTGGGGCACAGCAGCACCTTGCCCCTGACTCTGGAACAGATGATCCACCACGCCCAGGCAGTGCGCCGCGGCGTAGAACGAGCCTTTTTGGTGGCCGACTTGCCTTTCTTGAGCTACCAAGTCTGCAAAGAGCAGGCCCTCCTCTCGGCAGGACGTCTGATGAAGGAGGCAGGGGTGAATGGGGTGAAGCTGGAGGGGGGCTACCCAGACATGGTGGAAACAGTGGCCTTTCTGGTCCAGCGAGGGATCCCGGTCTTGGGCCACATCGGCCTCACCCCACAGGCCAAACATCAACTGGGGGGGTATCGCCAGCAGGGGAAAACCCCCTCGGAGGCGGAGCGGCTGCGCCAGGAAGCCCTGAGCCTAGAGCGAGCAGGAGCCTTTGCCCTGGTTTTGGAACACATGCCGGCGGAATTGGCTGCCCAGATCACCCAGCAAGTCGGGATCCCGACTCTGGGGATTGGGGCTGGCCCGGCCTGCGACGGCCAAATTCTCGTCACCCACGACCTGCTCGGCCTCAGCGAGCGGATCCCGCCCTTCGCCAAAGCCTACGCCAACCTGCGAGAGGTGATCCGAGAAGCGGTGGAAGCCTTTGTCGGCGATGTTCATCAGAGACTGTTTCCCCCCACTTAGGGGATCCCCTGGGAAACTCGCAAGTATCACCTTCTGGCAGCTCAGTTGTTGGTTACTGCGCTCCCCTGGCGAGGATCTCCAGAAATTGGAAGCCAGTCGGGGCAGCCGATTGCCGCCTCTGTCAGAGCTTGCTGAGGATGGACAGCGCACTTGAGGTGGGGATCGCCGCTGTAAAACCTGCACTTGTGGCAGGGGATGCGGTGCATCTGTTGAGCTTGATGCAAGAAGTCCGCGACTGCTCTGGCCACCGTCCACAACGGCAAGAGTAGCAATAGCCACGCGATGGCCCCGCTCAGAGGAGGCGGAAGAGAGCTCATACAGGACACCAGCAATACAGAAGGATAGCTTGCTAGCCCCGTACTTTAGTGCGGAGCGGAAAAGCCCGTAAGCAGCTTTAGTTGCTTGCCAATAGTGTAGACGAGGCGTACCGTTCCCAGGCGAGCCTCTAATCACGGTGAAAAACCCGACCGGTGGCAAGCGTCTGCGAGATGCCAACCTCTCGGCCAACCTGCAAGGACTCCGTCCCGCTGACGCGATCAGACAAGTAAGCAGAACCTTGGGGCTTTGACTGAAAGAACTGTCTAGAGGCGGTTTGGCAACGCCTTTACAAGTTCGTTTTTGAACTGCGTAAGAATCCCCCCCCTTAGTCGGGGAAGTGTCAAGACGGGGTCAGGCTCGGCTGTATAACGTCCCCCAGAGAGGGAAAAGTTGGCAGTGAGAGATCCCACGCTGAAACTCCAATCTAATGGATTTTGGAAGGGGAGCGCAGGGTGTGCCAGGGTGGAGATACAGGCGATAATAGCTTCAGCAACGTGCCCTAGTGGGATCCTCTGCGATGGAAGCCTTCTTCGAGTTCCTTTGGTCTGCCTCGGCCGTTTTGCTGGTGATACTGGTGTTGTTGCATAGCCCCAAAGGGGATGGGCTGGCGGGCATTGGCGGCCAGGCCCAATTGTTCTCCAGCTCCAAAAGTGCCGAGCAGAACCTCAACCGCATCACCTGGACGGTGGCCACCCTCTTCCTCTCCATTAGCGTGGTGTTGGGGGCAGGCTGGCTCTTGGCAGCCACAGGCCCCTAGGGATCCCTGTCATCGTGGCGGTCATCTACTTGCACGGATTCGGCTCTGGGCCTCAATCGGCTAAGGCTACTTTTTTCCGGCAGCGGCTGCAGCAGCTTGGGATCCCTCTGCAGGTGCCCGATCTCAACCAGGGCAACTTTGCCCAGCTTACCTTGACCCGCCAGATCCGGCAGGTTTCTGAGCAGTTGGCGCAAATGGGCCATCCTCCCGTTACCCTTATTGGTTCGAGCTTGGGGGGACTGGTGGCCGCCTGGGTGGCCGAGCAGCAACCCTGCGTGCAGCGTCTGGTGCTCTTGGCACCGGCCTTTGGCTTTCTGGGCCATTGGCTGCCGCGGCTGGGGACGGAAGCGGTGGAAAGCTGGCAACGCACCGGCCAAATGCCAGTATTTCACTACGGAGAAGGCCGTCCGCTGCCGTTGGAGTACGGTTTTGTCACCGATGCCCAACGCTACCCGGATGGGGCGTTGCGCCGGCCTGTGCCCACCCTGATTGTGCATGGGATCCGGGACGAGATCATTCCCATCCAGTCCAGCCGTGACTACGTGGCCCGTCGCCCCTGGGCGCAACTGGTATCTGTAGAGAGCGACCACGCCCTCACCGACGTGTTGGATCCCATCTGGCAGGTTGCCAGCCGCTTTTGTGGCTGGGGGATGGCGACAGAGCAGCCTTGCTGGTGAGGGGATCCCTGTCCCGCGCTTGCCCAACGGTCTATGCCGCCCAAAATGCTCCGCGCCGCTGACGCGACTGCCGGCCTGCTTTTGGATATGGACGGGGTGATCGTGGATTCGGAGCCGATCCACGCCCGCGCCGGGACTATCGCCCTGCAGCGCTGTCAGATCTCTCTGGATCTGGCCCCCATCTCCCTGCAGTTTAAGGGGCGCACCGACCGGGACATGTTCGAGTATCTTGTGGAACACCTGACGGACACCCCGCCTGCGGAACGATCCCTGCTGGTGCAGCGTTTGATCGAGGAAAAGGCCAAGGCTTTTGGCGAGCTGCTGGGGGAGGTGCCGCTGGTGCCGGGGGTGCTGGAGTTTTTGGCGGCCAGCCGCCGCCGCTTCTCAGCCCTGGCCCTCACCACCTCAGCCACCCGTCGGGATCAAGAGCAGATCTTTCAGCGCTTTAACCTGGGCCGCTGGTTCGACGCCGTGGTTACTGCCGAAGATATCCGGCGGGCCAAGCCCGACCCCGAGCCCTACTTGAAAACGGCTGCCAAGGTGGGCTTGGATCCCAGTCTGTGTTTGGTGGTCGAAGACTCCACCCACGGGATCCGCGCCGCCAAGAGGGCCGGCTGTTGGGCGGTTGGCCTGACCACTGCTTTCACCGCCGAGGAACTGCGCCGGGCGGGGGCCGATGCCGTGGTGGACAGCTTTGCCGAGCTGGCAGCACTTCTAGACCTGGGGGGTAAGGGGAAACAGCTCTAGCTCATCACCATGCCGCCGTCGATGGCGAAGACCTGCCCGGTGATGTAGGCTGCCGCCGGGTCGGCCGCCAAAAAGCGCACCAGCCCCGCCACCTCTGCCGGGGATCCCAGTCGCCCCAGGGGGATCTGGGCCAGGATGGGGCCGGGATCCAGCTTCTCGGTCATCTGGGTGGTGATAAAGCCGGGGGCGACGGCGTTGACGGTGATGTTGCGGCTGGCCAGCTCGCGGGCTGCCGTCTTGGTCAGGCCCACCACCCCTGCTTTGGCGGCGCTGTAGTTGGCCTGGCCGGGATTGCCCACCAGGCCCACCACCGAGGTGATGTTGATGATGCGTCCCTGCCGCTGCTTGACCATGATCTTGGCGGCCGCCTTCAGACACAGAAAGACGCCGGTGAGATTGAGATCCAGCACCGCCTGCCAGTCTTCCGGCTTCATGCGCAGCAGCAAGGTGTCGCGGGCCATGCCGGCATTGTTCACCAGCACGTCCACCCGGCCCCAGCGCCCCATCACCTGCTCGAAGAGTTGTTCCACCGCCTGCGGCTGGGAGACATCGGCGGCCACAGCCATCCCTTCGCCCCCCAGGGCGGCGATCTCCTGCAGCAGCGACTCGGCCTCGGCGGCGGAGCGAGCGTAGTTGACGACCACCTTGGCGCCAATCGCCCCCAAGTGAAGGGCAATGGCCCGGCCAATGCCCCGGCTGGCTCCGGTGACCACCGCCACCTGGTTATGGAGCGAGGGCAAGGGGAGAAGTTCAGACATAGGCAGCAGCTTCCCGCTTATTTCTACCGCCGCAACAGTATAGGATGCTTTGGCCTTGTCTGGGGCGGGGAGACTCCCCCCTATGGCCGTTCCAACAGCGATGAGACCGCCTGTCGCCTCGATCCCAAACTCCCCTCTCCTCTTGGGAGAGGGGCTGGGGGTGAGGGCTAGCTCCTCTTGGGAGAGGGGCCGCGGCTGGTCGCATCAGCAGCGCGGAGCGTTTGAGCAACTGGCTGGGGAGACCCCCTCGCGTCAGCGGGCCGCAGGCCCCAACGGTAGGTGCTGTCGCTGCTCGCGCAAGCGGAACGGTGTTCCCTAAGCGCTGACGCCAGGAGGATCCTTGCCCTCTGGGGAGAAACCAGTAAGCTGGGCCAGATTAAGATCGATGGCTAGGCCTAGCCGAGGAACCGTCCATGCAAGTGGAGTTTCGCGAGTGCGATCCGGGAAATCTCTGGATCTGGTTTGAGTTTGCGGAGCCGCCGGTTCCAGCGGAGCTGGAGTACCTCAAGGAGGTGCTGGAATCCTGGTATGTGCTGGGCAAGCTGGGGGGATTCAACGCCGAGCGCCTGGTGGCCCAAGAGGCGGAGGTGGATCTGAGCTATTTGGAGTACCCCAGCGACTCAGCTCCCTTGACCTCCCTGATGCACAACATGGGATCCTTGGAAGAAAAGGGCAACTGGGCCCGCTGCTGGTTTGACCTGGGCACGGCCGATGCCTTGGCGCTGGATGTGCTGATCAACGCCCTGCGCACCCTCAGCCTCGAGTACATTAACCTCAGCCGCGTCATCATCGGCGGGCAGAACGAGGACTGGCCAACACCGGATCCCGAGGAGACCGATGTCTATGATGATCTCAACGGCTACCTGCGGGATCATTGGGGGGAAGAGGGAGAGCTGGAATAGCTCCTACTCCAGGTAGCCCAGCTCTTGCATCCGCCGCACCAAGTCTGTGTTGCTTTCCATGTCAACTCGGCGAGGAGCGGTGCTGGGCCGGCGCGATTCTGCCCACTCCAACCACTGCCTCAGCCCTTGCCGCAGGCGGTCTAGCCAAGCCTGGGGGGAAAGGGATCCCGGCTCAGAAGGGATCCCGGCCGCCAGCAAGTCCTGCAGTTCCGCCGGATCCTGCTCCAGGTTGTAGAGGCTGGGGCGATCTCCGGTTTGGATCAGCTTGGTCACCCCTTCGTAGAGAGCGCGGCGGGTGTCGTAACAGGCGCGCGCCTGCAGCAGGTTGTCGTTGCGGTTTTCCATGGCGCGCAGGAGAATCTGGGGCGGGAAGGCTTCGCTGAGCACCACTCCCTGCTCCGGATCCTCGCCGGCCAGGGTGCGGCTCAGGCTGAGGCGGGCGATCTCGCGGCGAAGCTGGAGGCTGACGCGGGGGGCGCCGTTGGCTAGAGAAAGGCTGGGGCGGAAGCCGGCTGCTTCCAAGAGAGTATGGAAGAGGCGGCGGGTGGAAACGGGGGTGGCCACGCGCTTTCCTGCTGGAAAGTAGCCGGGGTAGTGCAGGATCAGGGGGACGCGGATCAGCTCTTCGTAAACCACAAAGGCGTGGCCGACAAAGTCGTGTTCCCCTAAGCCTTCGCCGTGATCGGCGACGATGGCCACCAGGGTGTTCTGCTCTAGGCCGGTGTGGCGCAGGGTCTCGAAGACGGATCCCAGCAGGTGATCCTGGTAGGCCACCTCGGCATCGTAGATGTCCCTGAGCACCTGGGCCTGCAGCGGGGAAAGCGGCTGGGGCAGGGGCGCCATCCAGCGGTAGGGCTGGGCGTTATACTCCCGCAAAAAGTCGCGCGCCTCGCGGTTGGTCTTGAAGTAGGGAGCATATTTCTGCACAAAGGGCTCCGGCGGCCAGTAGGGCAGGTGGGGCTCCATCAGGTTGACAAAGCAAAAGAAGGGCGGCGCTTGCCCATCCAACTGGCGGCGGGCCATCTGCTGCAAGTAACCGTTGAGGTCAGCAATGGAGGCAGCCGTGTTGCCCTTGAAGTTCATCAGCCGGGTCCAGAGGGAGGCAAACCAGGGGTGCAGCGCCAGTTGGAAGAGAGTATCAGAGCGGGCAAAGGCGTTTTGCACCGGGTAGGAGAGGCGGCGCCAAAACTGGGTGTAGGCGGCCAGCCAGCGGTTGAGGGGGGTGGGCAAGGGATTGCCTTCGGGGGGGCGGGTGGGCAGGGCCCCGCCGTAGTTGTAGAAGGTGTCAAAGCCGCGCCGCAGTCCGTTTTTCAGGATCCCGACCAGGGGGTTGTTGCAAAAGCCCACGGTGGTGTAGCCGCCCAGTTTCAACAGCTCCGCCAGGGTGGGCAGGGCGGGGCTCAGCTCCAGGTCTGCCTGGACAGTCTGGTGGGTGCTGGGATATTCCCCCGTAAACAGGGAGGCGTGGGAGGGGATCGTCCACTGGGCGGGGGCGATGGCCCGCTCGAAGAGGGTGGATTCTGCCGCCAGCCGATCCAGGTTGGGGCTGGTGGGCACCTGACGGGCCCGCTCTTCCTCTGACCAGTAGCAGGAAAGGCGATCCGCCCGTTGGGTATCGAGCACGATCAACAGAATGTTGGGGCGTTCCCCCAAGGCGGCCTCTGCCATTGCTGAACTCCTCACCACAACCCACCCAACACGGTTCTTAAACTATCTTGACATGCTCCTGTCGGCCCTTTGTCGCCGGCTCCTAGGGCAAAGTGAGCTGGGTTTGGCTGTTGCCCTGGATCCGGGCGGTGTTGGCCTGCCAGTCTAGGATGCCGCTGTCGCCGCTCACGGTCAGGGCTTGTCCGGGCTGGCGGTAGCGCACATTGCCCAGGGCCTGCAGTTGGGTGGAGCCGATGCGCCAGCGGATCTCTTGGGCCTGCAACTCTTGGCCGGTTTGCAGGGACTCCGTCCCGCCAACGCGAACGGCTTTGGCTTTCACGTTGCCCAGCAGGCGCAGCTCGGTTAGGGGCAGCGGAGCCCGCAACTGCTCGCCGCTGAGGCGCACCCTTTGCTGGGGGGCATCCACCTCGACTGCTCCCAGCGCCTGCACCTCGCCGGCGCCAAATTCCCACAAGAAACGGCGGGCGGCCAGCTCCAGCTCCGGATCCCGATACTTGGCCCGCACCGGTTGGCTCGGATCCCGATTCTCCAGTTGCATCTGGGCTTGGCCAAAGTCGATGCGCAAGCGATCCCCCTCCAGAGATCCCCGGCCGTCCAACAGCTCCACCTGCACCTGGCCCTCGGCTTCGAGGAGGCGCTGTTCCGGCAACCACTGCAGCCGCTCTGCCTGCAGGCGCAGGTTGTCCCGCTCCGATTCCACCTCCACCTGGCCCGTCAGTTCCAGCCGCCGCTCGCCGGGGTAGGCGGATCCCCGCTCGGCCCGGACGCGAATGGCGCGATCCTCTGCGTCGAAAAACTCTCCCTCGATAGACTGCAAATGGGCGGATCCCAACTGCACGGGAGTGGTGCCATTTTCTGGGGGGGACTCGTATTCGGCCAGGCGAGCCTGGAGGCGCCAGAGCAGGCCACCATCGGGTTTGGCCTGGGTGAGGGTGATGTCTTCGTAGATCAACTGGGGGGTGGAGATAGGTGCGGAAGGAGCCTCGGGATCCCTGGCCGGGGGTGGCTCCGGCCCACCACAGGCAGCGCTCAGCAGGGCCAAAACCACTAGCCAACCTAGGATCCGAGAAGAACTGGGCTGCATGGCTCTCTCTCTTGCGCGCTTTCTCCTACCCTAGCTTTACCCTGCCGCTGGGCCGGATGGGATCCCGCTGTGGCATCATCAGGGCAGGGTATTGCGGGGGCAGGTGTGACCCAACTGTTGCAACTGTTCATCTACGGCCTCGTCCTGGGCAGCATCTATGCTTTGGGGGCGATTGGGGTGTCTCTCACGTTTGGCATTTTGCGCTTTGCCAACTTTGCCCACGGGGATCTGATGACCTTGGGGGCCTACTTTGCCCTGACGTTTGTCGGCTGGGGTTGGCCGCTAGAGGTGAGCTGGATCCCGGCGGCCTTGGCGACAGCACTGTGTGCGGTGGGGATCGACCAACTGGTCTATTGCCGCCTGCGCCGGGAAGCGCCGGTGATTTTGCTGATCTCTTCTTTTGGCACGGCCCTGATCTTGCGCAGCTTGGTGCAGATTCTCTGGGGGCCCAACAACCAGGTGTACCGCAGCGGCATCCAGTTGCCCTGGCAGTTTTGGGGGCTGCGCGTCAAGCCGGATTGGGTAGCGATTCTGGTGGGAACGGCGCTGTTGGTGGTGGCGCTGCACCTGTTTTTGCAGCACACGCGGGTGGGGAAAGCCATGCGGGCCATGGCCGACAATTTTGACTTGGCCAAGGTGACCGGCATCGATACGGAGCGGATCATTCTCTGGACTTGGGCCATTGGCGCCGCCTTGGCCTGTGTGGCGGGCATCTTCCTGGGCCTGGATACGCGGCTGCACCCCACCATGGGCTGGCGGCTGCTGTTGCCCGTTTTCGCTGCAGCCATCCTCGGCGGCATTGGTCGCCCTTACGGGGCCATCGCCGGGGGGCTGGTGATTGGCCTGGCGGAGGAGTTTTCTACTTTGGTGCTCAGCCCAGCCTACAAGACGGGGGTGGCCTTTGCCATTCTGGTGCTGTTGCTGATCTTGCGGCCCACAGGGCTGTTGGGAGGACGGGCCTGATGTTGAGCTACGCCATTTTCTTTTTGGTTTTGGTGGGGATCTACGGCGTGCTGGTGCTGGGCCTCAATATCCAGTGGGGCTACGCCGGCATGTTCAACATTGGGGTGGGGGCCTTTTTTGCTGTGGGGGCCTACGCCAGCGCCATTGCCACGACGCCGCCCACCCCTGAGCACCTGGGCGGGTTCGATCTGCCGTTCTGGGTGGGCTTTGCCATGGCGGTGGTCGCCGCCGGGGCGATCGCCTTCTTGATCGGCTTGATCACCCTCAAGCTGCGCTCCGACTACTTGGCCATCGCCACCATCGGCATTGCCGAGATCATCAGCCAAATCCTGAAAAACGAGGGCTGGCTGACCAACGGCGTGCGTGGCATCACCCGCATTCCGCGGCCCTTTCGCGGCTGGATCCCAGGACAGGATACGCTGCTGTACTTGGGCTTGGTGCTGCTGGTCTTGGCGGTGGTTTACTGGCTGAGCGAGCGGGCCTATCGCTCTCCTTGGGGACGGGTGCTGCGGGCTATCCGCGAGGACGAGCCGGCAGCCCTAGCCGCTGGCAAAGATGTGCTCCAGTTTCGTTTGCAGGCATTTGTCCTGGGATCCATGCTCATGGGGCTGGCGGGGGCGCTCTATGCCCATTTTGTCAACTTCATCAGCCCGGAAGCCTTCCAGCCGGAGTTTGCCACCTTCATCGTCTGGGTGATGTTGATTGCCGGGGGCAGCGGCAACAACCGCGGCGCCCTGCTGGGGGCGCTGGTGATTTGGGGCGTGTGGTCGGGCAGCGAATGGTTGACCAACCGTCTGCCGCCCCAATGGGCCACCCGGGCCGGCCCCTTGCGCATTTTGTTGATCGGGATCTTGCTGCAGGTGATTCTTCTCACGCGCTCCCAAGGGCTGTTGCCAGAACGTCCGCCCAAGCCTGTTGTGGCTACTTCCGTTTCGTCTAAGCAGAACCCAGCAGGATAGGATGGGGTCGGCTGCAGCCGTTGTTGACGTGTTTGAGACAACCCAGACCTCTGCCACCATGACTCCGCGCCCCCAGGAAACGGACTCTCCCTTGTCGCCCCACAACCCCGACGCGACAGGCTGCCATCCCGATGCCGGACAGCCCGGGATCCCGACTGCGCCCATCCAGGAGGGCTATGCCTTGCCGGAGCAGTATTTCAACCGCGAGCTGAGCTGGATCGAGTTCAACGCCCGAGTGTTGCACGAGGCTCTGGACGAGCGCACTCCCCTGTTGGAGCGGCTGAAGTTTCTGGCCATCTTCGAGAGCAACCTGGACGAATTCTTCATGGTGCGAGTGGCGGTGATTCGCCGTCAGCTGGAGACGGGTGTGTTGGTGCTGACTCCAGATGGCCTCACACCGCAGCAGCAGTTGCGGCAGATCTCCAATCGCCTGCGCCCCCTGATTCAAAAGTTACACGAGTGTTTTCGGCAGGAACTGGTGCCTAAGCTAGCGGAACAGGGCATTCACATCCGCGATTTTTCCGAGCTGGCCGAACCGGAGCGGCAGGAGCTGCGGGAGTATTTCGACCGCCGCCTGTTTCCCGTGCTCACCCCCTTGGCGGTGGATCCGGGCCATCCTTTTCCCTATATCTCCAACCTCAGCCTCAGCTTGGCGGTGGTGGTGCGGGATCCGGAGACCGGCAAGGAACACTTTGCCCGCGTCAAGGTGCCCAACACCCTGCCCCGCTTTGTGCCGCTGCGGGACGGGGTGAGCTTCGTGCCGCTGGATCAGGTGATCGCCCATCACCTGGAGGCCCTGTTCGTGGGCATGGAAGTGCTGGAGTACTACCCCTTCCGCATCACTCGCGACGCCGATCTGGAGATCCAAGAGGACGAGGCCGACGATCTGCTGGCAGCCATTCAAGAAGAGCTGCGCAAACGGCGCTTTGGCTCGGTGGTGCGCATGGAGATCGCCAAGTCGATGCCCTCTGCCATTCGCCAACGGCTGTGCGAAGAGCTGCATCTGGATGCCGACTCCGTTTACGAGGTGGATGGGCTCCTCAACATGGGGGGGCTGATGGCGTTTCTCAACCTCAACCGCCCTGATTTAAAAGATCCCCCTTGGGGGCCCGTCACCCCTCCCCGCTTGCGTACTGCCTCGGTCAGCGATGAGCCGGTGGATATCTTCTCCGTCATCCGGGAAGGGGATCTGCTGGTGCACCACCCCTACGATTCCTTTGCTGCCAGTGTGGAACGGTTTTTGGAGGAGGCGGCCAACGATCCCCAGGTGCTCACCATCAAGCAAACCCTCTACCGCACCTCCGGCGACTCCTCGGTGGTGGGATCCCTCATCCAGGCTGCCGAGAACGGCAAGCAGGTGGCCGCCCTGGTGGAACTCAAAGCCCGTTTCGACGAAGAAAACAACATCCTCTGGGCCAAGAAGCTGGAAAAAGCTGGGGTGCACGTGGCCTACGGCCTGCCGGGGCTGAAGATCCACTGCAAACTGGCGCTGGTGGTGCGGGAAGAGGGGGGATCCCTGCGCCGCTATGTCCACATCGGCACCGGCAACTACAACCCCAAGACCGCCCGCATCTACACTGACTTGGGCCTGTTTACCTGCGATGAGACTCTCTGTAACGATGTAACAGAATTGTTTAACCTGCTGACGGGCTATTCGCGGCAACGGCACTTCCGCAAGCTGCTGGTGGCCCCTCGCACCCTGCGCCAGGGGATGGAAGCCTTGATCCGGAGAGAGATGCGCCATGCCCAAGCCGGCCAGGGGGGACGCATCATCGTCAAGGTCAACTCCCTCACCGACCCGCGCATGATCCAAGTGCTCTACGAGGCCAGCCAGGCAGGGGTGGAGATCGACCTCATTGTGCGTGGCATGTGCTGCCTGAAGCCAGGGATCCCGGGCCTGAGCGAGCGCATCCGTGTCATCAGCATCATCGGGCGCTTCTTGGAGCACTCCCGCATCTTCTACTTCTACAACGGCGGCCAGGAAGAGTACTTCATCGGCAGCGCCGACTACATGACCCGCAACCTGGATCGCCGCGTCGAGGTGGTAACCCCTGTAGAGGATCCCCTGTTGCAGCAAGAGCTGAAGGCGATCTTGGAGATCTGTCTGACGGATAACCGGCAAGCTTGGGAATTGCGTCCCGATGGCACCTACGTACAGCGACAGCCCAAGCCGGGAGAGCCGGTACGCTCCACCCACCAACGCCTGATGGAGCGGGCCGCCAGCCGCCTTTAGCCCTCACCCCCGGTCCCCTCTCTCTCTGGGAAGTTGGCTTAGGAGCGAGGGGTTTGGGCAGCTTCGGCCTCTTGCTCGCCCAGGGCGATCACCTGCTCGGTGGCCTGCAGCGAAGACTGCAAGCTCTCCAACTTTTGTCGGCTGGAGCGGTTCAGCCCCGCCTCAATGCCGTTCACCAAGAGCTGATCCAGAGAGAACCAACCGCCGCCATTGACGGCAAAGGCCAAGAAGATGGTCGCGTAGATGGCCGATAGCTCCAGGTAAGGAATGCTGAAGCCGGCCACCTTGATGTGGTGAAACATGGCCACCGCCATCGTGGCCACCAGGCTCAATGCGGCGGGCCGCGTGAACAGGCCCAGGGCCACCAGGGGAGCTGCGATCAGTTCAGTGTAGGCGGCTACATAGGAGAAAAAGATGGGGAACGGCAAGCCGATCACTTCCACATAGGCCGCCGCAAACCCTTCGATATCGGCCAGCTTGTCGAGGCCGTTGTGAATCATGAATAGCCCCGCCACCACCCGCAAGACGGTCCACCCCAACTGGGACCACCGCGGAGGAACGCTGTCGTGACGCAAAACCGAGACGAGCAGCACGGGAAACTGCTGAGTGAGTGCCATGAGATGCAACCTGCAATGCAAAGATGCTAACTATTGTAACGATTCTAAATTTCTGTAACAAGACCAGGGCGGGATCCCCTGTCCTTCGGAGGCCGGATCGTCGGCCATTGGGTTGGGGGTGGGCGCAGCAACAGAGGGGATCCCTGCCCCCGCAGCGTCGCTTGGACAAGATGCGCCCAAGCCGTTCTCGAGTGCCTATCCTTGTGAAGTGTTGGCGCAATTCTTCTGGCAGACGATCCCTGTCTTTAGCTAATCCGCCGTTCGCGCTAGCGGGACGTAGTCCTGGAAGCCCCGCTCTGTACCCCCCTATATCCCAGCCCCCCAGTCCCCCCGTATACGGGGGGATATAGGGGGGCGGGCCGGCCAGAGTCGGGATGAGAGGCGGGAGCGTTCAACAGGTACAATGCATTCATCATGAGAACCGCTTACCAGTACCGCTTGCGCCCTACTGCTAGCCAAGTCGCCCTGATGGGTGAGTGGCTGGAGCTGCTGCGTAAGCAGTACAACTATCGCTTGGCAGAACGGTTCAACGGGTGGGAGCAAAATCGCTTTCCCTCAGATGAAGCAGGACTGTATCCGGGGAAAGTTTATCCATCTGCCCAAGATTGGGCCGGTCAAGCTCATCCAACACCGTCCTTTGCCGGACGGCTTCGTGATTAAAACGGCCACCATCACCCGCAAGGTGGATGGGTGGTACTTCACCTTGAGCCTGCAGGATCCGTCTGTCCCGGAATGGAGCCCTGACCCGCCAACGTGGGAAAACACGATGGGGATAACCTGGGGCTAAGCTCTTTCTTGGTCACCGATGAGGGTGAGGCGGTTGAGGTTCCTCAGCATTACCGTAGGGCGCAAAAGCCCCTCAAGCGGCTGCAACGGTCTGTATCGCGCAAGCAGAAGGGGTCAAACCGCTACCAGAAAGCGGTCAAGAGGTTGAGCAAGGCACATCAGAAAGTAGCCAACCAGCGCCG
>NZ_JANSHJ010000005.1:106840-111594 GCF_047502615.1 Synechococcus sp. W60.3
GGGTGATCCCGGCCAGTGCAACAGACACGGTTGCGGTGACGTTGCAGGTGGCTGAGAATTCCGAGTTCAACCCCATTTCGCAACAAGTTTCGCTTACTGCTCGCCGTGTGGCGGGCCGCAACTACCGCACTGAGCCAGGCGACTACATTGCTCGTGCCGTCGTCACCGGCTTGAGGCCAGCGCAGCGCTACTTCTACCGGTTTGTCAGCGAGGGGTTTACCAGTCCCGTGGGACAGTTCCGCACCCTGCCGGCTCCTGGGGATGGGCGGCCTGTTCGTTTTCTGCACATTAGCTGCGCCAACGAGCCTCCCTTTCCTATTGGGGCAGCCATGCTGGCAGAAGTCAGCCGCGGCGATATCGATTTCATCTCCTTTAACGGCGATACCGTCTACGCCGATCGCTTCTGGCTGGGGTTAGATCCCATCGGCAATCTGGAGTTCTACCGCAGCCTCTATCGGGATCAGCGGGATCCCAACTATGCCGGGCGGGAGTTCGCGCAACTGTTTGGCCGGACTTCCTTTGTTGTCAACTGGGACGATCACGAGGTAATTGACAACTACAGCGGCCAGAAGGCTCGCGGCGGCCGGGCCACTCAGCTGAACGACACCACCGGGCAAACCCGCGATGTGGAAGATCTCAAGGTGCTCGGCTACCAAGCCTTTTTTGAATACAACCCCATTACCCCCAACCTGACAGATGTGGCCGGGGTGGATAGCCGGGATCGGCTGTTTCGCAGCTTCCGCTACGGGGCCAATGCCGAAGTCTTTATCCTCGACCTGCGCCAGTACCGGGATTTGGCGGCGGTCACCCCCATTTTGCCCATTTTGCCTCCCGGCCTGACCCGGCAGCGCTTTTTGGAGCTGGCCGGCATTCGTCTTACGCCCGAACAGGAAACCCTTTTCTTCGGCCCACCCGGCTCCGAGCAAGCCCTGTTTAACCTGCTGCGCCGCACGCCCCGTACCCTCTTGGGCAATCCGCAGAAGCAGTGGCTGTTCAACGGCCTGCGCAACTCCACCGCCACCTACAAGTTCATCGTCAGCGAGTTTCCCATCACGGTGACCTACTTCCGCTCCAACGATGTTTGGGAAGGCTACTGGCTGGAGCGGCAGGAAGTCATTGACTTTATTGAGAGCAACAACATCCGCAACGTGGTGTTCCTGACGGGCAACAACCACGCCGGCTTCATCGGCCAGGTCAACCCCGGCAGCAGCAACCCTATCTGGGAGGTGTGGACCGGCCCCACCGGGCGGAGCGTTACGGCCCTGAGCATTGACGAGCTGGGCAATCAACTGGGGATCCCCAATGCCAGCCGCCTGTATTACCGGATTGTGAACGGCTTTTTGGCACCGGTGAATCCGACCAATCCGCAAGTGAGCGGGATCCCAGGGGTAACCACAGGCAACCTGCGCTTTTTGGAGCTGGCGGTGCCCAACTACAACGTTATTGAAGTCTCCGGCAGCCGCTGCACCATTCAAATCAAAGGCCCTACCGGCAGTGTTTTGACGGATCCCTTAGGGCGAAGGGGGGAACTGAATTTGCCGCAATAAAACCACAATAAAGAAGTCGGCTCAACCGATGAGCCAGCTGCGCCGGATTGTCAATCAGAATTAAGGGATCCCTGCTTCGGTTGGGATCCCTTTTTTGTATCCCTTTTTCGCGATTTTTAACGTGGGATCCTTAACGTGATCTGGATCGTTCGGGAAAGACGGATCCGGGTGCTAGAGTGTGGGCGTTGAGGTGGATCCCTGTAGAAAATCTATCTCCGTTTTTCAGTAGGAGGGCAGTCTTATGGCTTCGGTGCGGGGCTGGTTGGTGGCAAGCCTGATAGGGGCAGCCGCGGTTGTCGGGGGTGCTGCCGCCTGGGCTCAGAGCCGTAGTTTGTGGCTTCTTAATGGACAATCGACCGTAGTTACAGGCTATTTCTACCGAGGTGAAAACATCTGGGCGCAGTGCGACCAGGATTGCTTCGATGTGGATCTGGTGCTTTACGATGCCAGCGGTCAGGTGGTGGCTGCAGACGAACTGTTGGACGATTTCCCCATCGTGCAGGCGCCCTACGAGGGCAACTTTTCTGTCAAGGTGATCATGGCTAGCTGTCTCCACCCCAGTGGTTGTGCTGTGATCGTAGACTCGGACTACAGCTTCTAGAAGGGTGCTGGCTGTCCTCACTTCGCTGCTACTGCTTAGGAACTCAGTCCGTAGCCTAGGCTGCTTTGTGAGCAGCTTCCTGGACTTTGGCGTGGGTAAACTTGCTCAGGCCGTGGATGGTCTTTTCCCAGTAGAAGGGCTTGGTAAAAAGCTGCCACAGGGCCATATAGGCTGCGATGGAGTGCAGTTGCCAATAGATGGGGTTGAGCAGGGCATAGAAGGCCAGATCGTAGTAGCCGCGTCGGAAGACAGCCACCAAGTTTAGGTAGATCCCGATGGCATTTCCTACCAGGAGATTGAACAAGCCTAGGTAGATCAGCCAACTCGGGAAAATGTTTTGCAGCCAATGGGCGCGGGTGAGCAGCCAGTAAATAAACAGCAGCCACATGATGGGGCTGGTGAGGAAGGTAAAGAAGCTGCCCCCGATAAAAAATTGGTAGGATAGCCAGTTTTTGAGGCCCAGCTTGCGCAAGGAGCGCAGGGGGTTGCGGTTGTGGACCAGCCAAGTTTGCATGTAGCCTTTGATCCAGCGGGAGCGCTGCCGGATCCAGTTTTTAACGGCACAGTTGGCCTCTTCGTAGGTGGTGGAGTTGATCACGCCCACGGTATAGCCGTGCTGGCTGGCGCGGATGCCCAAGTCGGCGTCTTCGGTGACGTTGAACGGATCCCATCCCTGCAGCTCCCGCAGGCGGTCGGTGCGGAAATGGTTGCTCGTGCCACCCAGGGGGATGGGCATTTTCAGAGTTTCCAAGCCTGGCAGGAGGTAATCAAACCAGTAGGAATACTCCAGGGTGAACATGCGGGTGAGGAAGTTCTCGTTGCGGTTGAAGTAGTTAAGGGCAGCCTGGACGCAAACCAAGCTGGGATCCCCTTTTTTGAAGGCGATGATCGCTTTTTTGAGTTGGTCGGGGTCGGGGATATCTTCAGCGTCGTAGATGGTGAGGTATTCGCCGCGGGCAAAGGCCAGGCCGTAGTTGCAGGCTTTGGGTTTGGTCTTGGGCTTGCTATCTGGCACGATGAGCAGGCGCACGTAGCGGGGGGGCTTGGCAGCCCGGGCCGCCTCAATGGTGTCTCGGTCGTTTTCCTCCAACAGAATAAGCACATCCAACCGCTCGTGGGGGTAATCCAGCTTGGAGAGGGAGTTGATGAGAATTGGCATCACTTCTGGCTCTTTGTAAACCGGCACCAGGATGGTGTAGATGGGCAAGGTGTGGTCATCGAGGGCGGCCACTTCTTCATCGGTAATCTGGTGGAAGCGATCGGCGGATCCCACTAGGCTGAGCAGCAGTTTGAACAGGATCGAAGCGACGTAAAAAAGATTGATCAGCAGCACCAAAATGGTCAGAGTCGTCCAGGGAGCAGTGGCCAACCCCAATAGAAATAGCAGCAGCAGGCCGTAGCCCACTGCAATCTGAGAAGGAGTAAACACCCGCGAGGCCGATTCTTCTGGCAGGCGGGCCATGAGCTTGTACACCGCCTCTTGGCTGAAGCGGGATCCCTGGTCTTGGCTGAGCAGTTGCGTGATATCCTGCTCGGTGCCCAGCACCTTTTCAATCCGCAAGCCTGGCCGCCAACTGTAAAGGATCTCATCCACCGCCCAGTCCAGGGGGTCATTGACCATCACTGTAAGGGTGTGCTCATCCGTCCAGCTCAAGGGGTAGAAGAGGTGGCGCATCATCACCTCGGGATCAAACTGCCGGCTCAGGCTCTCGTCGCGGTGGAGCAGCCCTGTCCCCATTAGTTCTGAAACAGCGGGGTAGCCCAGCAAATGGGCTAGGATGCTGAGATACTCGGGGGTGGAGAGGTAGCTCAGCCGGGTCAGCACCTGCCCCAGGCTGGAGCCGGTGCGGCGGCGGATGTCCAAAGCCTGCTGCCACTGCTCTAAGGTAAGACGACTGCCCAGCAGTTCGGCGGCCAGCTTGCGCTCAAGGATGACCGTCAGGATCTGCTTTTCGGTAGCCGGGATCTCCCAGAGTTTTTCTGCTTCCGGGCACAGGCGTTTCACAGCCTGCCAAACGCCGGGGTAGCCCGGCTCTTCAGTGGCCACGACAACGGTTTGCGGGTTGAGCCAGCCACAGGGCAAAAAGCGCACCGGCACCAGATCGATAGGCTCGATCAGCCAAGGCAGCTCTGGATCCAGGGAGTGCTTGAGCAGCCAGTCTCTTAGCTTGGGCCGATCCAGAATCTGGCGACACAGGTCGGCGAACTTGTCGGGGTGCATGACCCGCAGGCTCCAAAGAGCCCTAGGCAAGGAGCAACTAGCTGCTTCGCGATACTCCTCAGCCTTAGCCAATTGCTGCCGGGTAAGGTAGCCCGTGCGCAAAAGCGAGGATTTGAGGGACTGGAGCATAGAGCGTGGCTGGAAACCCTATTCGCGCAAGTGGGACGGAGTCCTTGCTTGACTCAAGTCTGGTTTAACCGGAAGTCCTCTGCCAACCCCCCTAGGAAAGGGTGGGCGACTCAGGGCGGCGGGCCAAGCGTTGGTAGGTATTCCAGGCTCCTACTGCCAGCAAAAGGGCCAGCAGCAGCACTAACCAATAGCGGTATTGCCACAACAAAAGCTGCCAACTGAAGCGACCGGGGTAGCGCACTCGATAGCCTGCCGG
>NZ_JANSHJ010000005.1:111604-112466 GCF_047502615.1 Synechococcus sp. W60.3
GTGATCGTAGACTCGGACTACAGCTTCTAGAAGGGTGCTGGCTGTCCTCACTTCGTCGCCACTGCTTGGGAAACCGATTCAGTAGCCTAGGCTGCTTTGTGAGCAGCTTCCTGGACTTTGGCATGGGTAAACTTGCTCAGCCCGTGGATGGTCTTTTCCCAGTAGAAGGGCTTGGTGAAAAGCTGCCACAGAGCCATGTAAGCTGCCATAGAGTGCAGTTGCCAGTAGATGGGGTTGAGCAGGGCATAGAAGGCCAGATCGTAGTACCCTCGCCGGAAAACGGCCACCAAGTTGAGGTAAATCCCAATGGCATTGCCCACCAGGAGGTTAAACAAGCCCAGATAAACCAGCCAACTGGGGAAAATGTTTTGCAGCCAATGAGCACGGGTGAGCAGCCAGTAGAAAAAGAGCAGCCACATAATGGGGCTGGTGAGGAAGGTGAAGAAGCTGCCCCCGATGAAAAATTGGTAGGCCAGCCAGTTTTTGAGGCCCAGTTTGCGCAACGAGCGCAGGGGGTGGCGGTTGTGGACTAGCCAAGTCTGCATGTAGCCCTTAATCCAGCGAGAGCGCTGCCGGATCCAGTTTTTAACAGCGCAGTTGGCCTCTTCATAAGTGGTGGAGTTGATCACCCCCACCGTATAGCCGTGCTGGCTGGCGCGGATGCCTAGATCTGCGTCTTCGGTGACGTTAAAGGGATCCCATCCCTGCAGCTCCCGCAGGCGGTCAGTGCGAAAGTGGTTGCTGGTGCCACCCAAGGGGATCGGCATTCTGAGAGTTTCCAAACCCGGCAGAAGGTAATCAAACCAATAGGAATACTCCAGGGTGAACATGCGGGTGAGGAAGTTCTCGTTGCGGTTGAAGT
>NZ_JANSHJ010000035.1:0-20323 GCF_047502615.1 Synechococcus sp. W60.3
GCCAGGCTCTGCAAGAGGGGGGAGCAGAAGCAGCCCTGTTGGCCTCGCTGCTCCACTACGGCCAGTTGACAATTGCCCAGATCAAAGCCGATTTGGCCGCCCACGGCATTCCGGTGCGTCGCTAAACCTGGAGAGTTTGCCCATGCAGGATCTGGCCGATCTCCTGCCCCATGTCAGCCGCCTTGCGGAAACAGCCGGGCAGGCCATTTTGGAGATCTATCGGCAAGATCAGATCCGGGTCAGGGACAAGGCCGACTCCTCCCCCCTCACCGAAGCCGATCTGGCCGCCCACCACTTGATCCTGCGGGGCCTGCAAGATCTGACCCCCGGCCTCCCCGTGCTCTCGGAAGAATCCGGCGGGATCCCGTATCCGGAGCGGCAACAGTGGCGGCAGTTCTGGCTGGTGGATCCCTTGGACGGCACGCGCGAGTTTATCGGGCGCAGCGGCCAGTTCACCGTGAACATCGCCCTCGTCGAGGCAGGGATCCCCATCTTAGGCGTCGTCCATGCCCCCGCTCTCGGCCTTACCTACAGGGCTGTGCAAAGGCTGGGGGCCTATAGAGGAGATCAGCCCATCCGGGCCCGCCCGCCCGCCCAGGTCCCTCTGCAAGTGGTGGCCAGCCGCTCCCACCGCGGCCCGGAGACGGAGCAATTTCTCGAGCGGCTGCGGCGGCGCTACGGTTCCCTCGAGGTGAAGTCGGTGGGCAGCGCCCTGAAACTCTGCCTTGTGGCCGAGGGATCCGCCCATCTCTACCCCCGCTTCGACCCAACCATGGAGTGGGATACTGCTGCTGCCCACTGCATCGTCGAGCAAGCCGGGGGAAGCGTCACCGATCTAAAAGGGGATCCCTTGCGCTACAACAAGCCTGATCTGCACAACCCGCCCTTTGTGGCGGCTGCCGCCGATGCAGCCCAACTGTGGCAGGAGCTGGTTCCCTAGAAAGCCTGGGATTACATGCCCATCTCGGTGGGGTTGAACCCCTCCGGAAACTTGGTGTACTCATCGTAGAGGGCGCCGCGAAAACGGGTGTTGGTGATGATGGCTCCCCGCAGATCGGCGCCAATTCGCAAATCGGCGCGGCTGAGATCGGCCTCGCTAAGGTCGGCCCTGAGCAACTTGGCCCGGTAGAGGTTGGCCCCCCGCAGATCGGCCTTGACCAGCTTGGCCCCAATGAGGTTCACCCGCCGCAGTTTGGCTCCGCGCAGGTCGGCCCCTGAGAGATCTGCGCCCGACAGATCCCCCTCGCGCAAATCCGCCCCACTTAAGTCGGCATCCCGCAGGACAATGCCCCTCAAGTTCGCGCCGCTCAACTGGGCTCCGCTCAGGTTGGTTCCAGAAAAATCCCGCCGGCCAGACGCATAAGCCTGCAACAGTTGCTTGGCGTCCAGCAGAGGTTTGATACTCGCTGTGGTCATCGCTGTTTGTTTCTCTCGCAAAAACGCAGAAGGCTACCCTAACCCCACCAGAGGCAGGCCAAGAGCTCTTCTGGGCTAGCTTACCACTCTGTGTCCCCCTGCTTAGGATACCCCAACGCCCCTGAGCCCAGAGGAGACACTCTCAAGAAGACGCTACCTCCCATTCGTTCAAAGCCGGTCGATTTCGCGGCGTAGATTTTCTAGCTCTACATCTACCTCGCTCTCGCTGGTGGCAGCAGATTGATCTCTCGGCAGAGCTTTCTGCTCTCCGGCGGGCAATTGGCCCCCCATCGCCGCTTTCAGCATCATCAGCTCGTGATCGATGTCCGAGCCACCTGCTTCCAAAGCGGCAAACTGTCGCTCCAAGTTGTCCACCGCCAGCTCGGCCACGGCCGCCGACTGAGCTTCCAGGGCGTTTACCTTCTCTTCCATACGCTCGAAAGCCGCGAAGGCACTGGTGGCGTCCACCCGTCCGATAACCTGGTTAATTTGTTGGGAAGCTTTGGCCGCCCGAGCCCGCGCGATGAGCATATCCTTTTTGGTCTTGGCCTCGGCGATCTTGCTCTCCAGCTTGGTCATGTTGGCCTTCAAGACTTCCACCTGTTTGGTCTGCTCATCCAACTGCCGCTTCAGGCTCTGGGCGGTTTCGGCAAAGGTTTTCTTGCGCACCAGCGCTTCGCGGGCCAGGGCCTCGTTGTTGTTGCGCAGGGCCAACTCGGCGCGCCTTTGCCACTCGTCGACGTTCTGCTGCGCCTGCTCGTACTGCCGCTCGATCCGCTTCTGGGCAGCAATGGCCTGGGCAACTGCCTGCCGCATTTGGTAGTGATCCTCAGACATGTCCTGAATGGTTTGGTTCAGGATTTTCTCCGGATCTTCGGCACTGCTGATCAGCGCGTTGAGGTTGGCTCTGATGATCCGGCTGACCCGATCGAACAATCCCATCGGTCGTTTCCCCCTCTCGCAGTTTGACCTAATGCTACCCTTGCCACGCCGGCGCCTTCCAGGGCTCCTACTCCAGTATAGGGATCCCTGGCCGGGATCCGAAGAAATTGGCCGTAACCCCAGACCAACGCTCCAGCCCTCCAAAACAGCCGCTGCAGAGAGGAGCCCGTCCCCCCCTGGATTTTCGCAGGTTGCATGGAATTGTCGGGATCCCTGAAAGCCGAGAGGGTTTGCCGGACAAGGCCTTTTCGAACTTTGGCAGAGTCTTTGGGATCCTCTGACAATGGGCTGTGCTGGAATCGAACCAGCGGCTCCCACCGTGTCAAGGTGGTACTCTACCTCTGAGTTAACAGCCCTCGCTGAAGATGCGGCTGCGCATCTGCCCAAGGGTTGGAAATTGATGATATCACATCTGCAAGCCACTTCGAGGCCCACTCCTTGCCGCTCGGGGCTGCCAAGACGACGACTTCTATGGCCTTGTCCATCCCCTCCTACACTTGTGCCTGGCCCAGCGCAGGCGGGGATCCCATCTGCACAAGCGGCACTTCTCCCAGGTGTCGATACAGGACATTGTGCAGCAGCGCCATCTCTACCATCCGCAGAGGAGCTATCAGTCTTTTGCCGAGATGCAACGCTCCTGAGCTTAAGAGTCAGTCGTCGCGGCACAGGGATCCAATACGAGCTTGGCAGGTGACGATTTCTTCGGGGGTGAGGTTATCCCAGTTAACATCGCGGCGCAGCACCAGGCCGTTGTGGCCGGTGATGAAGCGGGGCAGTTCGGCTTGGTCGATCACGCTCAGATCTCGCATGTGGTAGGTGGTGTAGTAGGTAACCTCCGGAGCGTCGAAGTCCACATCGATGAGGGTAAGGGTCTTGCGGGGGGGCAGGGGGCTATTCAGGAGGGGGCGGGGGCCGGAGCCGAGGATGCCGCAATGGAGCAGTTGCAGTTGCCCCTTGTGGCCGGGGTAGTAGCCGTGGTGGTGGCCGCTGATGTAAGTGTGGACGCGATATTTCTCCAGCAGGGCCCGTTTGGCGTCTGCCTCCAGCAGCACCTCTCCCGGATCGTCGCGTCCGACGGTAATCGCATAGAGAGGTAGGTGACCGATGACGATGCGCAACTTGGCCTTCTGGGCTCGTTCGCTGGCCAGCGCCGCTTCTGCCCAGGCCATCTGTTCCGGCGGGATGTAGTTGCAGGTGGCATCCCAAACTAAGTAAAACACCCCGTCTTTTTCGAAGGTGTAATAAAAGGGAAAGTCGCCTCGATCCACAAAATTCAAACCGGGATCGTGGGCCGGGTCGTTCCAAAACTCGCGGGCCAGATCCCGTTCTTTTTGGAAGAGAAAGCCCCCGCGCGTGCTGCGGGCACAGGACGCATCGTGGTTGCCCAGCGTGAAGCCGTAGGGCAGTTTGGCAGCACGAAGCGGGCCGGCCACATGCCGGTCAAAGGCTGCCCACATGGCGCGGATGCGCTCCTCCGACAGGCGGGGATCTTGGCCAGCCACCATGTCCCCTCCCCCCAAGACGATATCCGGCTGGAAATAGGGGATGAGGCGGATGGCCCGATCCACCTCCGGGTCGTAGTCCACCGAGCCGTAGATGCCATTCAGGTCGCTGATCACCATCAGGCGCAGATCGCGGCGGGCTGGGATGTAAAGGCCCCGGGGAGCTTCCGGATGGGGGACAACTGTGGGCGTAGGCCGAGGGGTAGGAGGCGGGGAAGCAGGGGATCCCATCTCTGCGGATAGAGGCACAGAAGCAGGGCGCTGCCGACTGGCCCAATAGGCCCCCACCAATCCACTGCTGCCGGCCAATCCCAACAGGCCTAAGATCATTTGGCGCCGCCGCATCCCGCTTCTCCTCAACACCCCAGCGATATTCGTAGATAGGCGATATCGTATTGTAAATAACTGAAGAAAATAACTGATAATTGACGCGCTCCCGTTGGCGCCCTTTCCTCCGCACACTGCCTGGACAGGTCGATGCCCGACGGAGATCTGGAGATCAGCCTTTGGAAACTTCGATTTAGGAATGTTAAGCTAGTGTGAATGAGTAACCAGCTATCTCAGACTCGGTATGACTTGAGGTTTGCCCATGCCTCGCCCTGTGGATTCTTTGGAAGCTGCTTTGGAGCGATGCCGGGAGTGCAATCTGCGCCTCAGCCGGCAGCGTCGCTATATTTTGGAACTGCTGTGGCAATGCGGCGAGCACCTTTCTGCCAGAGAGATCTACGACCGCCTCAATCGGCAGGGCAAGCCCATTGGCCACACATCCGTCTATCAAAATCTGGAGGCTCTGGCCAGCCACAACATCATCGAGTGCCTAGATCGCGCCGATGGGCGCCGCTACGGCAATCGTACCCATCCTCACAGCCATGTCAACTGCCTGGATAGCAACCGCATCCTGGACGTAGATGTGGAGCTGCCGCCGGAGCTGCTGGCCCAGGTAGAGCAGAAGACAGGCACTCGCATCCAGAGCTACCGCATTGAGTTCTATGGGGTGGAAAATCCCGGGGAAAGCTGAGCTGGCCAGCCAGTAGATTCTCGGGGCGGGATCCCGAGTTCTTCTGGAAGAGGATGAGCGAATGTCAGTAGGCTCGGTTTTGCCCTTTGCCGATCTGCGACTGGATTTGCTCAAGAGAAGCGGCGGGGGCCAGACACTTGCTGCCCCAGCACACCAACCCCACAGCTCCTGCCGGCAACGGCTCGGCTGCGGTGGGCAGGGCAAAGACGGTGGTGGGCCAAGAGCGCTGTTGCAGCGCAGCAATGTGCTCCGCTTCTAGGGTTGCCTTTACCCAGTTGTTGTACCAATCCAGCCCGACGAACAAACTGGGGCAGACCCGCGGCTGGGTGCTCATGATGTGGGCAAAGGTTTTCAGGGCCTGTTCTGCCCGTTCCAGGTAGTCCAGATCTCCGGTGATGGCGGCCAGGCGCACCAGGTTAGCAACAGCCACCCCATTGGCTGCGGGGGTGGCGTTGTCCTGAAACTCCTTCTCCCGCACCAGCAGCTCCGGGGTGCTCTGGGCGTCGCTGACAAAGTATCCCCCCCTGGCCTCATCCCACAGTCGCGTGTCCATCTCCTGCTGCAGCCGAATGGCGGCCTCCAGCCAGTACTGGGAGCTGGGATCGCCTGTCCGCGGCAGGCAGGCCTGGTGCAAATCCAACAGGGCCTTGATCAGCAGAGCGTAATCTTCCGATTGGGCAGGTACCTGGGCTGTGCCATCGTAGTTCAACCGCAGCAGGGATCCCGTCTGGGGGTGGCGCTGCTGGCTGAGGATGAATTGGGCGGCCCGCAGGGCCAACCGCAGATAGTCCTCCTCGCCAAACACCTGGTAGGCCCGCGCCAGGCCGGAGATCATCAGGCCGTTCCAGGAGACGATCATCTTGGTGTCGGTGACCGGCGGAATGCGTCCTGGCCAAGATTGCCGGCGGGCCGATTGGGCATCTACTGCGGGCGGGAAGGGGGTTCTCCGCTCGGTGGAGCCGTAGCGAGCTCGAAACAAATGGGTCGTCAAAGCCGTTTCCACTTCCGGCGGCAGCTCCCCTCCTTGCCTGCGCTGTAGGACGATACAGCCGGGCCGATCGGGGAAATTGCCCCCCGGCGAGAGGAAGAAAGTCTGCTGCAGGGCGCGGAAGGTTTCTGCATCCAGCAGATCCTGCAGCTCCTGCCAGCGCCAGACGTAGAACTCGCCCTCCTCGGGCTCCGCATCCTCTGCTCGGGCAAAACTGTCGGCATCCTGGGCCGCGTAGAAATACCCGGCAGGGGCGGTCATCTCCCGCGCCACCCACTCCACCGTCAGGCGCACCGCCCGCTCGATGGCCGCATCCTGGATCCCGTGGGCCCACAGCTCTGCCAAGAACTCCAAGATCTGCCCGTTGTCGTAGAGCATCTTTTCAAAGTGGGGCACCGTCCAGGTGGGATCCACGGTGTAGCGGTGAAACCCGCCGGCCACATGGTCGAAGATCCCTCCTAACACCAAGGCCATCCCTCGCTCCTTGGCCCGTTCTAGCGCCGTCGGCGAGCCGGGGATCCCTTCTGGCGGGTCGAAGCGGGCCGAGCGCAACACCAACTGGGCGTAGGGCATCATGGGAAACTGCTGCACTGCCCCGGCGTTGGCCAGCAAGGGTTGGATTTTGGGGATCCCGGAGCGCAACAGGTCAGGGGGAATATGGTCTTCCGGCACCAGGTCGCTGAGGGTGGTCAGGGCCGCCAAGATTTGGCCCTTCATGTCCTCGATTTTGTCTTTTTCCTGGCGGTAAAACTGCAGGATGCGCTGCAGTACGGTCAGAAACCCCGGCCGGCCAAAGCGAGGCTCCACCGGAAAATAGGTGCCCGCGTAGAACGGCACCAGGTCGTCGGGCGTGAGGAAGACATTGAGGGGCCACCCCCCCTGCCCGCTCATGAGCTGCAGCGCCTGCATGTAGATGCTGTCTAGATCAGGCCGCTCCTCGCGATCCACCTTGATGGGCAAAAAATGGGCATTGAGGAAGGCGGCGATCTCCGGGTCGGAGAAGGCTTCCCCCTCCATGACGGTGCACCAGTGACAACTGGAGTAGCCGATGGACAGAAAAATCGGCTTGTCCTCGGCCCGGGCTTTCTCCAGGGCCTCCGGGATCCAAGGCCACCAATCCACCGGATTCTCGGCGTGCTTGCGCAGGTAAAGGCTGGAACACGTGGCGAGGCGATTGGCCATAGGTACACCCTCTCACCCTTTTTGCTTCAGGCTAGCGCGTCCTCTTCCCAAGGCGGAGCCAACCCACTGTTGTTCAAGATACACTGACCTACGCCTCCCCTTGCCCTAGGGATCCCTGTTGGTCAGACCTGCTCCTGTTCGGCAGCCGGGATCAAAAAATCCAGCGGACGCCCGTGCAAAACCAGCGTGGTGCTGGGGTTTTCCACAAAGCCAATGCGCTCGTAAAAGCCGCGCTGATGGGTGGTAAACAGGTAGATGCGCTCCACCGACTGCAGGTGGGGATGGCTGATCAGGGTTTCCACCAGCTTGCGCCCGATGCCCTGCCGTCGATACTCGTGATCGACCACGATGTCCCAGAGGACGGCCCGGTAAACCCCATCGGAGGTGGCGCGGCCAAAGCCAATCAGGCGCTCCCCGTCCCAGGCGCTGACCACCGGGTGGCTGTGGGCGATGGCCCGCTCCATCTCTTCCCGCCGGCGATTTTGGGCCCAAAAGGCGTTGCGGTTCAACAACACCAGGAGCTGATCCAGATCCAGATCTTGCCGCTCCAGGGAGAAGCGAATGTTGCGGTTGTCCACCGGTTGATGAGAAAAGGTGATGACAGGCTCGAGGGAGGGATCGGACATGAAGCAGACCTTGGGCAACGAAGATTGGCAACGGTTCACTGGGCAGCAGAAAACGGCAGCAAGATCGAGGCTAGCCAGCGGAGGCATTGTCGGCGGCCCGCCCTGCCTGCTCCAAAGCATAGGCTTTGAAGCGCTCCAAGTCCGCTTGAATCGTGCTCTCCACCACTTTGCCCACAAACAGGCCGTCCAAGATTTTGCCGAGGAGCCCCGGGATCTTGTAGGCCACCGACAGCTTGACAATAGTACTGCCCTTGCGATCGTAAAACCGCAGTGCCCCCCGATTGGGAAGCCCCTCCACCGATTGCCAGCCGATGTGCTGATGCTTCACCACCGTATGGGTGCGGGAGATCCAACTGAAGGTGAGGCCGCGCGTATCCAGTGTCCACCGCGACAGCTCCTGATCCAGCAGCTCCACCGAGCGGATCCACTTCATCCAGCGCGGCATGAGGGCGAGGTTGGCCCACAGCTCCCACACCTGCTCGATAGGAACCGGGACCTCCACCTGACAGGTGTGCTCTAACCAATCCGACTCTGACATAGGGCCTCCCACACGACATCCGGCAGAGATGAGGGAGCATCCTACGGCTTGACCACAAAGCCTCTAGGAGGGATCCCTGCCTTTACAAAATTTTATATCGACCTAAGATAACAATATCAGCTCAGCCGAGTTTGGGGCTTTGCGCTTTGGAGCAGCTCCAACCTCTCTCCAGGCAAGTTGCAGCTGATGCCCATGAGAGAGATGCAGAAGGCAGGTATCATGGTTGCCATCTGCAAGCTCCACTTGCATCGGCTCGGTGCGTCCACTTGTTTGACTCGACGGAACGATCTCACCATGATTTCCCAGTGGAAGCAGCATCTCAAGAACTACTTCGTGGCGGGGTTGCTGGTGGTGATCCCTCTGGCAACCACCATTTGGCTGACGGTGGAGGTGGCCACCTGGAGCATTGACTTTCTGACCAGCATTCCCAAGCAGTTCAATCCCATCCAGGGTTTGCACCCGATCTTGATCAACCTCATCGATCTGGCGGTGGGCTTGCTGACGCCAATCCTGCTCATTTTGTTGATTGGCTTCATGGCCCGCAACATTGTTGGCCAGTGGCTGCTCAACCTAAGCGAGCAGTTGCTCCACGCCATCCCGATAGCGGGGCTGGTCTACAAAACCCTGAAGCAATTGGTTAGCGTTTTGTTTGCCCCCAACAACCAGCGCTTTCGACGGGTGGTGCTGGTGGAATATCCTCGGCCTGGGGTTTGGGCGTTAGCTTTTGTAACGGGCGTCATTCAAACTCCCATTCGACCGGATGGGCCGCAGCGCTCCCTCAGCCTGTTCGTGCCCACCACGCCCAACCCAACCACCGGCTGGTACGCCATCGTGCCGGAAGACCAGGTGGTGGAGGTGTTCATGCCGGTGGAGGATGCTTTTAAGATGCTCATCTCCGGCGGGATCGTGACCCCCGAGACCTTTGAGGCGGGTCTCAAACGGCGCGAAGGGGCTCTGGCGGTAACCATGCCCAGCCTGCGGGAGTTGGTGGAGCAGGAGCGGGCGGCAGCATCCACTAGGGCCGACTCAACGGCTGCCGAGGTGGGCTTTGAGGCTTCCTAGTTGGCCGCTTCCTCTGCTGGCAGGCCGGGCTGCCAGAGCTGGTATTCTTTGGCCTGCTCCAGGCGCACGTAGAAGGGCTGCATCTGCCGATCCAAGGCTTCCGCCTGCTCCGGGGGGAAAGCTTTCCAGGCGGCGCGGCTGGCCCAGCGGAGGATGAGGTGGACAAGTTCGGGATCCTCTACATCCAGCCAGACTTCTTTGCCCAAAAAGCCCGGCTGTTGGCGCAGGGCCGGCCCCCAAACCTGCTCGTCTTGTAGGATAAAGGCCCTCTGGCCACCGGGAGGAACGCGGAAGCAGAGGTGCTCAATGGCGATGGGCTGGTCTGACATTGGCAAAGGTTGGCTCTTGGCTGGCTAGGAGGCGGACGAAGGGTTGATCAGCCGCTGCAGGGTGGGAATGAAGTCGGGGTAGGAGATGCGGGCACAGTCGGCCCCTCGAAGGGTGGTGGATCCCTGGGCGGCCAGGGCAGCTACCATCAAGCTCATGGCGATGCGGTGGTCGGCGTGGCTATCCACCTCGGCCCCCTGCAGAGGGATCCCCCCTTTGATTTCCAGGCCGTCGGGATATTCGGTGACCTGGGCCCCCATCCGGCTGAGTTCCTGGGCGATGGCCGCCAAGCGGTCGCTCTCTTTAACCCGCAATTCCGCCGCATCGCGAATGACCGTAGTCCCCTCGGCAAAGGCTGCCGCCACCGCCAAAACCGGGATCTCATCGATGAGGGTGGGAATGAGATCGCCGGCAATGCTGCAACCCCGCAAACGGGCCGAGCGCACGCGCAGATCCCCCAGAGGCTCGCCGGCCACCTCCCGCCGCTTCTCAACCTGAATATCGGCCCCCATCTCCTGCAACACCTGCAGCACGCCGGTGCGCGTGGGGTTGAGACCCACATCCTGTAGCAGCAATTCGCTCTCGGGCACAATCGAGGCAGCCACCAGCCAGAAGGCTGCCGAGCTGATGTCCCCTGGCACCTGCACCGTCTGGCCCACTAGGCGGGATCCCCCCACCACCGCCACGGTTTTTGCCGCCACATCGACAGAGATCTCGGCGCCAAAGGCCCGCAACATCCGCTCCGAGTGGTCGCGGGAAAGGGACGGCTCTGTAACCTGAGTAGTGCCTTCTGCCAACAGGCCCGCCAGCAGCAGGCAGGACTTGACCTGGGCCGAGGCCACGGGCGAGTGGTAGTGGATCCCCTTTAGGGATCCCCCCTGCACAGCCAGAGGTGCCAGGTTGCCCCCGGCCCGTCCCCAGATGTTGGCCCCCATCTGCCGCAGCGGCTCCACCACCCGTCCCATGGGCCGCGAGCGCAGGGAGCGATCCCCAGTGACAGCAAAAAAGCGACCCGCCTGGCCAGCCAGGATCCCCAACATCAGGCGCAGGGTGGTGCCGGAATTGCCGGCATCCAACACCTCTGCCGGCTCCTGCAGGCGATCCAAGCCCACCCCCTGGATGCGGACGCACTCGCTGTTGAGCTCTGGGATATCGGCCCCCAGGGCCCGAAAACAGGCTGCCGTACTGCGGGGATCCTCCCCCAACGACAGGCCGTGAATGACGGTTTCCCCTTCCGCCAGGGATCCCAGCATCAGGGCGCGGTGGGAGATGGACTTATCGCCTGGAATGCTCACTTGACCGCGCAGGCCGCGGGCGGGCGAGAGCGTCAGGATGTCGGCAGAAGAAGCGGTGGTCAGCACAGCAGCCGTAACACCAAACTAAAGAACAGACAAAGGCAAGAGCAGTCTTAATCATACGTTAGGCTGGAACCTGCCCTGCTCTTGCCGGCGGTCGGCCTTGCACCCAGATGATCCTGAACCACTGGAAGACAGCCCGTCTTTTGACGGCAGCCGACCCTATCCTCGAGGATGAGCTTAACAACATGGATTCCTCGGTCGGGGCCTGGCCTCGGCCTTTTTTTTGCAAGCCCTTACGTTGTGAATGCTAGCGTTTGATGGTACTAGAGTTGTCTACCGATCCTGCAATAGGTAAAGCTAGGAGCGGGGAAAGAATCAAAGCCACCCCCTGCGCCTATGGACTTGGCAAGAGCTGAGCTTGGGGAAATGCTTCTGTACCACCACGAGTCCGTTTTGACGGAGGCAGTGGTGGCCTACCTGCAACCCCAGCAGGGCGGCGCGTTTTTGGACGTGACGTTGGGAGGCGGTGGGCACAGCTTGGCGCTGCTGCAGAGGGGAGCGGATCGCGTGGTGGGGCTGGATCGCGATCCGACGGCTCTGCAGGCGGCCCAGGCGCGTCTGGCCGCAGCCGGGATCCCCGGCAATCGCCTCCAACTCTGGCACCTCAGCTTTGCCGATTTCGACCTGCAGCGGCACGGCTTTCGGGATGAGCGAGGGCAGGGGATCCCTTTCGATGGCATCGTAGCCGACCTCGGGGTGAGCTCGCCCCAACTGGACTGCCCCGAGCGGGGCTTTAGCTTTCGCGCCGAGGGGCCGCTCGATATGCGCATGGATCCCACTGCCGATCAGGAAACGGCTGCCGACTGGGTCAACCGCCGCCCCGTCGAGGACTTGATCGACATTTTCGTTCGCTATGGCGAGGAGCGCTTTGCCCGCCGCATCGCCCACCACATCGAACGCTCCCGCCCCCTTTTCACCACCACCCAACTGGCCCACGTAGTCTGGCAGGCGGTGCCGCCGGCGGCAAGACGGGGCCGCATCCACCCGGCCACGCGGATCTTTCAGGCCCTGCGCATTGCCGTGAACCGAGAACTGGAAGCCCTGGAAACCCTGCTGGCCCAGGCTCCCAATTGGCTAAAACCCGGCGGCAGGTTGGCCGTGATCAGCTTTCATAGCCTGGAAGATCGCCTGGTGAAATGGGCCTTTCGTACGGATCCCCGCTGGCAGGTGCTCACCCCCAAACCCCTGTGCCCTTCCGAGCTGGAGCAGCAACGCAATTCCCGCGCCCGCTCCGCCAAACTGCGAGTGGCTGCCCGCAGCAGCTAAGTTGCCGCCCTGCCCCCCTGGAGGCCCTCTGAGGTGCGTGGAGATCGGATAGAGTGGGGCCCAGTTGGCAGCAATTTCTTGGTGTGGGTGAGGTGCAAACCCCTATGGTCAGCCAGCCTTTGAACGCGAGCCGTGGCCGCAGTTTTCTCCCTGTCCAGCGCAAAACCGCGACCTTGGTCCCTCGTTCCCATCTAAGGACTACCCCGCCCCTCCCCGCCGGCAAAGTCAGAACCCGTCGCCCCCAACCCTCGAAATCAGCCTATCCCCATAGCCGGGATCCCGCCTGGAGAGAGCACCTGATCTGGTGGAAGCAGATCTCCACGGGCATGGCCATCGTCTCGGGGTTGTCAGTGCTGAGTGTGTACAGTTGGACGGTGCATACCCAAAGCCGATGGAGCCAGCGATACCAAGTGTGGCAGCAGATGCAGCGCAACGAACGACAGTTTCTCCTCACCCAAGAGTCCATCGCCAATTCCTTGCGGGAAATCGCCGATCGCTCCGACATGGTGCCTCTGGTACCGGAGCGGATGATCGAGGTGCCAATTGCCCTCCCCAGCACGGCTTCTGGGCAGGGGCAGAGCAAAGCCAAGCCTCTGGAGGCATCCGAGCAAGCCCCTCCTTTTTACCCGGTTGGATACTAATCCAAAGGCTCTAGGCGGTAGCGGCTGAGCCAGTGATCCAAGTGCACCTCCTCCTCATCCAGGAGTTGGGCGTTGATCAGACCCCGCTTGAAGGCAAGGCGAATGGCGCGGGCCCGCAAGCTAAAAGTTGTGCCCCACTCCTCGCTCTCAATTTGGTCGTTGCTCACCTCAAGCTTGTCGTAGAGATTGCGCAGACGATTGGTCACCCCTCGCCGCGACAAAAACCGCCGTGCGGCAATAGCTTGATCGGTGAGGCCGAGGGCAATATCGATCAACACCTCGTACTCAGCATCGCTGAGGCCGGTAATTTTGTTTTGCGAACGGGAATCGACCCCCCGCACCTCCCGATCGATCACGCATTGCTCATCCTGCACCACGGCCTGGATGGCACTGACCAATTTTTCGTCGGTGCAATTCTTCAGGAGATAGCCGTAGACAGTTTGCGGCGGCACGATCTTGTGCAGTTCCCGCACATAAACCTCATCGGCAAAGTGGGACCAAAAGATGATGCGCGTACTGGGTTGCTCCGACCAAACTTGTCGAGCCACCTCGATCCCGCTCATCTCGGGCATGCGGATGTCCAACAACAGGAAGTTGGGACGGTGCTGACGGTAGAGCTCCAATGCCTCTCTGCCGTTGGAGGCCATGTACACCGGGCCAAACTGAGGCAGATGCTGCATCAGCAGGCTGTGCACATGTTGGCGGTAAAGGGTGTCATCTTCAGCAAGGAGGGTGCTCACAGGCCTTGATCGCTAGTCGACCTACTCTATATGTTTCCTACCCTAGAAATCTCTGCGAAGGAAGACAAGGCACTAATGAGCAGTGGCAAAGTCGAGCCAGCGATCCCCTACGGCAGCTACAGGTAGCCCCTCAGGACGGTATTTGATTGACCCGGAACTGTTGCCATTCTTGGCGGGTTCGTTGCAGCATCTGTAGCAGCTCCTCCCACCGTTCGCCTTCGATCAGCCGCTCTATTTTCCCCAACTGGACTTGATAGCCACGCAGGGCGGCCAGGAGCGCCTGTCGGTTGTGACGGGCCATCTCCAGCCCCAACTGCGGGATCCCGCCACCGACACGGCTGGTATCTCGGAACCCGCTGCTGGCCAGGGTGCGAGCCAACTCCAGAATGTCGGGATCCTCCTCTTGGCCGACAGCAGCGATCAAGCCGGCGCCGATCATGACCGGCAAATGGCTGATCCAGGCCACCGCCTGGTCGTGGCGTTTCGGATCGGCCAGGACAACTTCTGCACCGACCGCTGTCACCAGTTCTTTCATCGCCTCGATCGCCTGCGGCTGCGTCTGGGGGAGGGGAGTGAGTACATAGGGCCGCCCCAGAAACAAGCTGGCTTCCGCCGCCTGGATGCCCTGCAACGTCTTGCCGGCCATCGGGTGCCCTCCAACAAACAGCGGCCACAATTCCGTTGCCGGAGCAACAATCGGTTGTTTCACCGAGCCGACATCGCTCACCACCGTCTGCGGCGATAGATGGGGCACCAAGGCCGCCAGCGTGACCAATACCTGCTCCAGGGGGGTGCAGATCACCACCACCTGGGGATCGAAATCAGCCAACTGAGCCAAATCGGTTCCACAGCCCTGCAGCGCTCCCCGTTCCAGCACCGCCTGACAGGTGGCCCGATTGCGGCTGATCCCCCAGACGGGATAACCCTCTTCGCTGAGTTTGAGGGCCAGGGATCCGCCGATCAACCCCAACCCGACAATGGCAATGCGCATGGTTTTCCGTATCTATGGTTACTATTAAGTACTCTGAAACGGCTTGGGGCATGGAGAGACGGCCTTTCCGGATCCCTTCCAGATTAAAACCAGATTAAAGCCAGATTAAAGGCTCCATCCCGCCGCGCAAAAAGCATACAGCGGAGGGATCCAGCAGCTAAGATGGAAGGATGAACTGGGTAACCCCCACAACAGTTCGCCCGGATCTTTCATCTCAGGAGGGGACCGTGCTTCATCGTAGGATCTATCAACTCAGCCGCGAAGGCAAGGATGTGTGGATCTACCTGCGCGATCAGGGACGCTGGCTGGAACGAGCCAAGATCCTCGATATCGAAGGGGATACCATCCTGGTTCGCTACGAAACGGAAGACGAAGAGGAGATTTGCTCCTGGGAGGAGATGATTCGTTTGGAGAGCATCGGAGCTGTTGCCCAGCGCCTTTCCTCCATCCCGAAAGGGGTGCTCAGCACCTCGGATTTGCTCATTTCCGAGGATTGTCCTCCTGCTGAGTTACTGCATTCTCCCTCTTCGCCTCGCGCCACAGAGCCCCTCAGCGAAGAGCATGCCGGCAGCGAGCGCCTTGAAGAGTATTACCTGGATCGGGAAACCTCTGCCGTCCGTGACGGCGAAGCGGAGTCTTTGCTGCCCCTGCGCCTGAACGGAGAAGACCTCAAACGGGCGGATCGGGCCCGAAACGATGTGGAAGGCCAGCGGGAGGGCAACCACGACTGAGCCGCAGTCTTCATGGAAAGCGGCAGAAAGGGATCCCTGGGTAGGATCTATTCTAGGAGGGATCCCCTACGGCAGGGACGAATGGTCAAGGGGCCGTAGAACTCCTCCTGGTAAAGCTCAACCTGCGAGCGAGAAGCCATTAGCAATAGCGACCAGAACACCTGAATCGGGTGGGAAGCCACGCCACTGCCTTTTAGAGCGCTTTCTTGGCAAAAGTATTGCTGCAGGTCGTCAAAGCTGATTTGGGCGAGACCCTGCTGCCAAAGTTGGGCAAGCAGAGATTCCAGCTCGGCGGCGGTCTCTACGAGGTTTTCTGGGTGGGCCAACTGAGCGACTGCTGATAGCGCTTGCTTGCGAGAAACCCGTTGAGCCAGGGGCCTTGAGGCAGGCTCAAGGCGCTGTTCCAGCAAGGTCTCCAGCTCCTGCAGGTGGCCGATTAGTTCTTTGAGGGTGATGGGCCGAGTCCGACTCGGGCGGGGCACGGCCCTGGGTTGCAACACGCGATCCAGTTGGGCCGACGACCAACTCAGCCAGGGATCCTCCTCCACCTGCACCGGGTTGGTCTCCTCACTTTCTTCGTCTTCCGGCTTCGACAGCGCCATCGCCTTGAGATAGACCAACATAGCGGCATGGAGAAAAGCCTGTCCCGACTCCGACAGGTCATGGCTGCTGGCAGTGGGAGCCATACGGGCTAAAAACCGATCGATGACGTCGATAACCTGCACATCCCACGGGTTAATCTCGCCCCGTTCCGCCAAATCGATAAGCAAAGCAATTGCCTCTTCAGTCGGTGAGTAGGCCATAGTGCCCCTAGCCTCTGTCCCTCACTGTAGCCCCCAAGCGGGATCCCGGCCATCTCCAGCCGGATTCAAACCTCCAGCTCAACTTCTCAAGCCAACCGGCTGTGCAGAGGCGGCGCGATCGTGTAAGAATCGTGTAAGATAGTAGTCCAGCTCTAGCAGTTGCTAGAGTGAGAGTAAGGGCGGTTAGCACAGTGGTAGCGCACTTCCTTCACACGGAAGGGGTCACAAGTTCGAATCTTGTACCGCCCATAGGTTTTGACCTTTAGCAGACAGAGCTCCCCCTTCTCCTGCTGGGTGCTGCTTCTGTCTACAGGCTCCCCCGCCTTTGCTGGGGAGCCACCGCTTATCGGCAACGAGGACAGACAGCTTCCTCCCTGCCCTTAGGCAGGTGCTTCAATCGGGGTAGGCTGGGAAGATGTAACCAAAAGCCAGGAGATGCTGCATGAGTCCCTTCACCAACCCTCCTCAATCATTGACTGCCGGCGAGTTTTTATCTCACTTAGAGGAGATAACAGGAGCCTACAAAGTCAAGACGTCTATTATCACCTTTTACAGCAGAATTTGGAGCCAAGCATTCGATCTCAAGTTTTCCAAGGGTCAGTGGGTTTTCGGGTACAGCCCCTACTGGAGAGCGCTTCTGGAAGCCAAGCTCCAAACCAGCGAATACTATCCAATATCTTGCGTTGTCAGGACCTTCACTGACGAAAAACACAAGCGCAAGGCCCCAAATGGCAAAACCGTCTTGATCCCGACCAAAGAGCTAAGGATGTTCTTTCTTCCCGCTCCAGGTCAGGTTATTAAGCTAACTCCAGAGGAATGCTTTGCCTGTCACCATACGGACTCCCAAACAGGAGAGCCACTCCCCCTTGAGCAAGATGTCAAGTTCTTGTAGTGGCGGCAGTGGGAGTTAGAAACTCTGCCGGGGCTGGGGCCATGTAGCTTAACCCCAATCAAGAGCTTGGCTGCAAGCGCAACAGGGATCCGTTGGGGGCATCCGTCAGCAGGTAAAGCAAGCCATCCGGCCCCTGGCGCACATCCCGGATACGGCCAACCGCCCCTTCCAGAAGGCGCTCTTCTGCCACAACGCGATCCCCATCCAGCACCAAGCGCGCCAGGTGTTGCCCGGCCAGCGCTCCCACGAATAGGTTGCCTCGCCATTCGGGGAAAGCCTCTCCTGTGTAGAAAGTCATGCCAGAAGGGGCAATGAAGGGGGTCCAGTGCAGCAGCGGCGAAGCCAATCCAGGAGCTGCCGCCAGTCCTTGACCAACCGGTTCGCCGCTGTACTCCCGACCATGGGTAATCAGGGGCCAGCCGTAGTTGATGCCGGGGGCCAAGATGTTGATCTCGTCCCCACCTTGCGGCCCATGTTCGTGCGTCCAAATGGCTCCTGTATCGGGGTGGCGGGCCATTCCCTGAATGTTGCGGTGGCCGTAGGTAAAAATTTGCGGCAAAGCCCCCGCTTGATTCACGAAAGGATTGTCCGCCGGGATCCCGCCTGTATCCGTAACGCGCAACACCTTGCCAGCAGCATCCCCCAGATCCTGAGCCCGATCCTGCTCGCCGCGGTCGCCGGTGCTGATGTAGAGAAACCCTTCTTCGTCAAAGGCCAGGCGGGAGCCGAAGTGCTGTTGGGCAGGCGTCTTGCGCTCCATGTCAAAGATCACTTCCAGATCCTGGAGTCCCTTCTCCCCCAGGCGGGCCCGCGCCACCCGCGTCCCCCCGCCGCCCGGCCCAGGAGCCGCATAGGACAGGTAAATCCAGCCGTTCTCCGCGTAGTTGGGGTGCAAGGCGATATCCAGCAGCCCTCCCTGGCCGCGGGCAAACACCTCCGGCACCCCGGCAATGGGCTGGGGATCCAACCCCTGCTCGGTAACTCGGCGCAGCCGGCCCGGACGTTCGGTAACCAGGATGGTGCCATCCGGCAGAAAGGCCATTCCCCAGGGATGCTCCAGCCCGCTTGCCAACGTCACCACCCGAAAGCGCTGCTGGCTTTTGGCTCTGGGCAGAGCTTGGGCGTGATCCCCCTGTTGCAGGGACATGACCGTTTCCGGGCTAACCGGGTAGGCCCCCACGGCAGCAGGGACAAATACCCCTCCCAAAAGCAACAAGGAGAGGAGTGGTATCGCCGGGATCCGCATGGCCATTGCCGCCTCGTTTTCGCGATGGATTTTGAGGTCTGAGCTAGCCGATCATTGCTGCTGCTCTTCACAAAAAGATGTACCGATGGGAGCAAAGTTGGCTGCGCACAAGAGTGGGGAGCTCCCTGTTCCCTTGCGGCCTTGGGTTAGCCTTGAGGGCGGCGATCTGTCCCCAACCCATGCTGGAACCCGGCGAGATCTTCGGCCAATTCCCCGCCCGCCCACCCCAGCGGCAAACCTGCGGATCCCTGCAGGAACTCCAGATCCATCCCAGAGGGATCCAATTGCTCTGCAGGCAGGGCTGCTGGTCTGTGCAGGTGCTCACCCCTCGTCTGCTGCGGCTGCGCTTTAGCCCCAGCGGCGAGTTCTTGCCCCGCCGCTCTTGGGATGTGGCTCTGGCGGATGAAGAGTGGCCGCCGGCTTTTTTTGAGCTGCAGGAAAGCCCCACCCAAGTTCACCTAGCCACCTCTCAGGTGCAACTGCAGATCGACCGGGATCCCCTCCGCTTTAGCTTTCGCGATCCCCAAGGCCAGGTCTTTTGTGCCGATCTCCCCGCCGGCCTCAGTTGGGGATCCGATGACATCCGCCTGGTCAAATCCCTCCACCCCGCCGAGCGCATCTACGGCCTGGGAGAACGGGCTGGCCTGCTCAACAAGCGGGGCCGGCGCTACAGCCACTGGACCCGCGACTGCTGGGGCTACGACGCCCAGAGCGACAACCTCTATCTGGCCATTCCCTTCGCCCTGGTTCTACGTCCTGGCCTCTCCTACGGCCTTTTTCTGCACTGCACCCACTGGAGCCAGTTCGACCTGGGCCAGGCGGATCCTAAACAGTGGGCCATCGAAGTGCGCGCCCCCGAGCTGGACTACTACCTCATCTACGGCCCCACCCCCGCCCTGGTGCTCCAGACCTACACCCAGCTCACCGGGCGAACCCCCCTGCCTCCTCTCTGGGCCCTCGGCTACCAGCAGTGTCGCTGGAGCTACGCCAGCGCCGCCCAGGTTCTGGCTGTCGCCAAGCAATTTCGCCAGCGCCAGATCCCCTGCGACGCCATCTACCTGGATATTGACTACATGCGCGGCTACCGGGTCTTTACCTGGGATCCCCGCCGTTTCCCTGAACCAGCCCAGCTCATGGCCCAGCTTCACGAAGCTGGCTTCCGAGGGGTAGCCATTGTCGATCCCGGCGTCAAGTTCGATCCCGAAGCTGACTACGCCGTCTTTGACGAGGGCCTGGCCCAGGACTTCTTCATTCGCCGCGCCGATGGCCACCTCTTCCACGGCTATGTTTGGCCGGGCAAAGTCCTCTTTCCCGACTTCTCGTGCCCCGAAGTGCGGCGGTGGTGGGGATCCTGGCAACGGGTTCTCACCCAAGCCGGTGTGGATGGCATCTGGAACGACATGAACGAGCCGGCCCTCAACGACCGCCCCTTCGGCGACGGCGGCCAGATCGTGGATATCCCCCCCGACGCCCCCCAAGGCCCTCCTGAGGAGCGCACCACCCACGCCGAGGTACACAACCTCTACGGCCTGCTCATGGCCCGCGCCTCCCGCGAGGGTCTAGAACAGCTCAACCCCGCCCGGCGCCCCTTTGTCCTCACCCGCTCCGGCTTTGCCGGGATCCAGCGCTGGGCTGCCGTCTGGACAGGCGACAACCAATCCTCCTGGGAACACCTGGAGATGTCCCTGCCCATGCTCCTAAACCTGGGCCTGTCGGGAGTTAGCTTTGTCGGCGCGGACATCGGCGGCTTCGGTGGCAATGCCACTCCCGAGCTGTTTGCCCGTTGGATGCAAATGGGAATTCTTTACCCCCTCATGCGCGGCCACAGCGCCCTGGGCACCCGCCCCCACGAGCCCTGGAGCTTTGGCCTCGAAGTGGAAACCATCTGCCGGCAGGCCATTCAGTTGCGTTACCAGCTGCTGCCCTACCTCTACAGCCTCTTTTGGGAGTCCAGCCAAACCGGATCCCCCATCTTGCGCCCCCTTCTCTACGAGTTTCCCGACGATCCGCAAACCTACGAGATCTCAGATCAAGCCCTGCTGGGTTGAGCCAGT
>NZ_JANSHJ010000035.1:20333-21627 GCF_047502615.1 Synechococcus sp. W60.3
AGGTAGATGCGCTCCACCGACTGCAGGTGGGGATGGCTGATCAGGGTTTCCACCAACTTGCGGCCAATGCCCTGACGTCGGTAATCGTGATCAACCACGATATCCCAGAGGACGGCTCGGTAAACCCCATCGGAAGTGGCGCGGCCAAAGCCAATCAGGCGCTCCCCATCCCAGGCGCTGACCACCGGATGGCTGTGAGCAACGGCCCGCTCCATCTCCTGCCGCTGGCGATTCTGCGCCCAAAAGGCATTGCGGTTCAACAGCAGGAGAAGTTGATCCAGATCCAGCTCGCCCCGCTCCAGAGAGAAGCGAATGTTGCGGTTGTCCACCGGCTGACGAGAGAGGGCAATGACAGGCTCAGGAGAGGGATCTGACATGAAGCGGCCTTTGCAGTGGCGAGGGTTGACAATGGGGAAGGTCGGCGAAACACTTGGGCCTGACGAACGGAGACTAGCTGGCCAAGGCATTGTCGGCGGCTGGCCCCGCCTGCTCTAGGGCATAGGCTTTGAAGCGCTCCAGATCTGCCTGGATGGTGCTCTCCACCACTTTGCCCACAAACAGGCCATCCAAGATTTTGCCGAGGATCCCCGGGATCTTGTAGGCCACCGACAGCTTCACAATGGTACTGCCTTTGCGGTCGTAAAAGCGCAGCGCGCCCCGATTGGGCAGCCCCTCCACCGAACTCCAGCCGATGTGTTGGTGTTTCACCACCGTGTGGGTGCGGGAGATCCAACTGAAGGTGAGGCCGCGGGTATCCAGTGTCCACCGGGACAGCTCCTGATCCAGCAATTCCACCGAGCGGATCCACTTCATCCAACGGGGCATGAGGGTGAGGTTGGCCCACAAATCCCATACCTGCTCAATGGGAACAGGCACCTCCACCTGACAGGTATGCTCTAGCCAATCTGACTCTGACATAGGGCCTCCCACGCAACACCCAGCAGAAACGCAAACCATCCAGGGGCTTGGCCACAACGCCTCGGGACGGGATCCCTGCCTTTACAAAATTTTATATCGACCTAAGATAGCATTATCGGCCTCGTGAAAGTTTGGGGCTCTGCGCTTTTGGGCAGGCCGGTTTCTTTTTCGAGCAAGTTGCGGCTGCCCCCCATGAGGGCAATGCAGAAGGCAGGTATCATGGTTGCCATCTGCAAGCTCCACTTGCAAGGGTTCGCTGCATCCACTCGGTTGACTTGACGGAACGACCTCACCATGGTTTCTCAATGGAAACAGCATCTGAAGAACTACTTCGTGGCGGGGTTGCTGGTGGTGATCCCTCTGGCAACCACCATTT